>JBDRSZ010000367.1:0-3515 GCA_043824415.1 bacterium
GGCTGTTCAGCCCCTATTTCAAGGCGTCCGTACTGACAATGGCGTCTACTGATACGATCCGGTTGGAGGATCTTCCCGAATCCGTACTCGACCGGTACAGCAACACATCCCGAACCCAATTTCTCGTTACCGTCTTTCCAGCCGGGAACATCTGGACGGATGCGGATTTCCTCCACCGATTCGTAAACGACGTCGGGGGACTCAGCGACAAAGCGACGGGAATGCCCCCCGTATTCGTGGCCCTCGTCGATATCATCGGCCGGGACGGCCGACGTGCCATGCTCCTCACGCTCATCATCATATTCCTCCTCTTGTGGGCCGACTTCCGGAATCCGAAGCACGCCATGCTAGCCATGATCCCCCTCACAGTCGGACTTTTTTGGATGATCGGGTTAATGAAGTTGACCGGCCAGCAATTCACCGTCATGAACGTCATGGGCCTGCCCATGATCCTCGGGATCGGCATCGACGACGGCGTGCACATCATCCATCGCTGGGTGGCCGAAGGTCGAGGACACATCCACACCGTCTTCGCAAGCACGGGCAAGGCCATCCTCCTGACCTCACTCACGACAATGCTCGGATTCGGCTCCCTCATCTTCTCCATCTGGCGGGGCTTCGGCCATCTGGGAGCCGCCCTGTTCGTCGGCGTGGGCGCCTGCTTTTTAACCACGATCCTCATCCTGTCAGGCATTTTGGGATTTGTAGAGAGGAAGAGAACGACGTAAAAGTAGAAGATGTTCTATTGTAAATATTTATAATAGAGAATTTTTAAACTGAAAAGTAACAAAGAACTATTGACAAAAAGAGTGATAATGTTTACTTTAATTGTGTAAAAAAGAGGAACAACGCTATGAATGACGCTCATCCAACTTATCCGAATCCCACAATACAGGAAGCTGTATGCGAATTACGGTTTAAACTGTCAGATGGAGTGAAATGGGAACCAACGATATTCAGTTCTGTGTTTAGTAAGGTCCAATCGGACTTCCCGAGCTTTGAGCCAACGGCTCAGGTAGGTTTTAGGTTTAAAGTAGAACAAGAGAAAATTGATCAAGAAGTTATCCCAAGCCGACAAAGAATGCGATATATAGATAAATCTGGAAAATTGCTATTCCATCTGTCTCAGGATATGTTTACTATAAATGTTCTTCCCAAATACCAAGGTTGGGAAAATATGAATATGGCAATATTAAATATAATGGGAAAATTAACTAGTGTTATTGAAATGGAGTGTTTTAATCGAATTGGACTTCGTTATATAAATCGGATAGAACGAATCAATAAAGATGAAATTCCGACAGAATGGCTGTCTCAAAGCGATTATATCCCAAAATCGGTTCTCAATTCTTTAACAGGATTTTTTCATAGGTTAGAAGTTCGTAAGGATTCCACAAACAGATTTATCGTTACACTAGCAGAAACTAAAAATCCTTCACGAGAGCATTTCAATGATATTATCTTTGATATTGATTGTATAATTGAAAAAAACATTAAAGCACAAAAGGATTCTGTTTTAAAAGAAATTAATTCCTTACATGATTTGGCTTGGGATATTTTTTCATCCTCTATAACCGATAAATTAAAAAGAAGATTAAGGGGTGAGATATAATGGCCGTCACTACAAGAAAAATAGAACGAGAGAACTCTCAAGCTGTTTGGGACCCATTTCTTCCTGAGATACAGTCCGATGTTAGTAATGGGTGGATACCTATAATAAAAGCCTTGGAAGATGAAAAATGGGGATTTGCATTTTGCGATTATAAAATGATCTTACCATACACTGTTGAGTCTGCCAATACAATAGTTTTTTATGAACAAAATTTACAATTAATTGTATCTGATTTTGGAGATACTATACAGGAGGAAGTGAAAGGTCTCCAAATAAAGAATAAAAACGTTATAAGACTATTGGATGAATGGTTAGCTGATGAATCTGGATACGATGAAAAGATTTGGCCTATTGTCAAAAAAGATATAGAAGAGAATCGCTCTTCATATAGGGAATTGTTCAATGATTAAGGGCATTATATTAGATGCTGGACCTTTAGGAAAAATTGCTCATCCCCGTCCTAATCCCGATTTCATTGATTGGTTTAAAAGACTATTAATGGCAGGATATAGAGTTATTTTACCAGAAATTGCCGATTATGAAGTGAGACGTAGCCTTTTACATAAAGAACTTAATGAATCTATTAAACGGCTAAATAGACTTAAAGAAGAGTTTGATTATCTTCCCCTCGACACTGAAACGATGCTTCTGGCCGCTGAGTTCTGGGCTCATGCAAGAAAGATTGGTAAGCCCACTGCGGATCCCCATGAATTGGATTGCGATGTAATATTGGCTGCACAAGCGCGTCGATCAGGAGCTACGGTTGTAACTGAGAATATTGGACACCTTTCGCTTTTTGTGAAAGCAAAAAATTGGAATGAAATTGCAGTATAATATCCATTGTCATTTATATTGCTAACCACACAAAATAAATCTGGAAATAATCTACACAGTAATTCCCTTGCTTACTTCTTCTGGACGAAATGTCGTATCACGAAAAATCCCCAATATCTCACGGATAATAGGATTTGAATAACTAAAATGAAACATTAGCATGAGTGGACATGCCATGCCAGAGGAAAATCAAAGAATCAGATCGGAAGAAATCGACACGGATACCTACATCCATTTACTATCGATTACAGATCCCTTGAGAGAGCCCATCATCCGTTCCGCCATCCAGACGTTGCGTCTTCCCAAGGGAAGTCGAGGCTTGGACGCAGGCTGCGGCATCGGAAGCCAGGCTTTACTCTTAGCGGAAGCGATAGGTCCCCCGGGGCATGTCACCGGCTTGGATATCAACCCGGAAATGTTGAATCATGCCCGAGCGGTCACAGCTGAAAAAGGGCTGGCAGATCGCATTTCATTCAAAGAGGGAAGGATAGAGAACCTTCCTTTCGGAGACGATGCCTTCAACTGGCTGTGGAGTGCTGACTGCGCAGGATATGGAACAAAAGACCCTATTCGAATCCTAACCGAACTAGCGCGCGTGGTTCGGCCCGAAGGTACCGTCGCCATTCTAATTTATTCCTCCCAGCAGCTCCTGCCAGGATATCCCATGCTGGAAGCCCGCCTGAACGCCACGGCTCAGGGAATCGAACCATTCACTCTAAGCATGAAATCCAAAACCCACTGGCTCCGTGCGCTCGGATGGTTCCGAAAAGCAAGCATTGAAACACCTCGAGTGAAAACGTTTATACACACCGTGTCCGCTCCCATGTCCGATAGCATCTATCAGGCCTTGACCGCTCTCATTCATATGCGATGGGAAGGAGCAGAATCCGAACTCAATCCTAATGATTTGGCAGAATACCAGCGCCGGAGCGATCCCACTTCGCGGAACTTCATCCTGAACCTTCCGGATTATTATGGCTTCTTTACCTATTCGATGTTTTGGGGAAAAGTGTGTAAGCGGTAACACAAACAAGAGGAACGATAGGAAGATGTGGACGATATTATTCTG
>JBDRSZ010000368.1:0-3032 GCA_043824415.1 bacterium
ATTCATCAGATAACGGTCGGGAAGAAAGAAACTCGGGATGAAAGCAATAACCATCGGTATGACGATGTCCATGATGGCGATTTTAAAAGCATCGCCGCGCTGCCTCCATGCACTCGAAAAATCCACCTCGAGCCCCGTCTCCAGCAGTAGAAAAAGCACGCCCAGCCATGCGACCGTCTCCAGCATGTTCTGCTGGACTGCATTCGTGGGAAAGAGAATACCATGCAAAGAAGGAATAAACCGGCCTAAAACAGTAGGCCCCAACACGACACCGACGAGTATCTCTGCGGTGAGAGGGGGCTGTTTCCATTTGCGAAACAACTCACCCATACTGCGTGCAAGGCCGAGTAGGATAACGATCTGGATTAAAAAAATAAAAACATTCTGTTCATTCAAATAATGCAATCGAATATCCCGAAATTATCGATGCGGTGCAATCCCAAACGATTGAATCCACTGTTTCTTTTGCCCGATTTCACTTCGATTTTTCAGAATCGGGTTTTTTCTTCATCGCTCTCAACTTCTCGATTTCATTTTCGGTCGCCTGGGTTTCTTTTTTCAAAGATTGCAGCTTCGTTATGAACGCTTTGACTTGCTTATCCTCATACACATCTTTCTGATTTTGCTTAAAAAGTTCATACGTTCTTCCTCCCATCTCGCTCAAGGTTTTTTCATTATCTCTGTTGAGATTGTGAAGTCTGAGCTTCAATTTACTGAAAGCGACCGCTTCTCCGGTCTTTTCACCAACTGCAGCGGCCACTGTTTTAGTCTTATCCGCAACCGTGCCGGCAACCTTCGGCGCCTTTTCACCCACCGAAGCGAAAAATCTTTTTGTATGGTCCGAAATAGATTGGGTCACTTCATGAACTTTTTTCTCGGCTCGTTCTCTAATCCCATCTTTCTTGGTCCTGGAATTTTTAGGAGCTTTTGTATCCACTGGTGAAGTCCTTTCCCTGGTTTTTTCTCCGACACCCTCAGGCGGCTCCGGTGCTTTCTCAGCTTCCTTTCTCGCAACCCCTTCTTTTCCCTTTTTTGAAGATTCTTCGCCTCTGTCAGACGATTTCATTATTTTTTTCCAAAATTTAGCCATCACACTCACCTCTTCTATGTTATTCAAAACTTCCAAAAATGCAATACGAGATCACAACATTCAAGTATTGCTGAATTGATTGATGACTTCTTCGACATCATCTTTTTTACCTAAAAGCGTCAGCTTGTCTCCCTTCTGCAGAATCGTGTTTCCATCCGGAATAATCACCTGTTCATTACGAACAATCGTCCCCACCAGGACAGCCTTCGGAAATTTGATTTCCATCAACTTTTTGCCCGATAAAGGGGAGTCTTCTTTAACAACGATTTGCTCGATCGTACCGTCCCCCATTTCCAGGTCTTTCTTCAATCCCTTGACTTGTTTCCTGTCGATCTTCGCCGTTAGGAGTTCGATCTCTTCGTTCTTCTGCTCCAATCGCTTTTCCAATACTCCCAACTTGGCAATATTGCCTTTGACTTCCTGACTTAATTGTCCACTCTTCTTCGCAACATGGAGTTGAAACGTAATCTCTCCCAATCCGATCAACCCTTGCTGGATCTCCTTCTCGATGCCTCTGCGCTCCCATTTGAGTTTGGCCAGTTTCGACATTTCAACCGTCTTTTCAGAAATGGTTTCCAGCCCCTCTTCGAGGCCGTCCTTGATTTTTTCCCACAAGCTCATGAAAAACCTCCTGCTTTTTAATGACTCAAGGTCAATTGAGAATTATAATTCGATATACGATCTTTGCTCGATATGATATCATTCGTTTCTGTCTATTTTCATCTTCCGATAAATAATAATTTCGCTTGCTTGAATCCACCAATACGACCATCGTTTTCTTCCTTGTGACCGGACTCGGTGAAGATCTTTCAAATAGATTTTTCCAGTATACTTTCGAATTTGAGGCTCAACATCCGACTCAGAGAGTGTATCGATTTATCCGATACAAAAGCAAGAAAACAAGATGCTTTAGAATCTTGGAATACTGGAGAGACAATCGAAAAACTATCCAAAAAATCGGTGAATGTCAATACTTTATTTTTCCGCATCGGCACTTCTCGACTCTTGATCGACGAAGACATGAACGATTCATAAATCAAAGTCTAGATGTTGGAGTATGGATAAAATTTTTGCATCATCAGAGAGTATTAAAAATCCTCATCGCATCAGAGTAAAAATTCTGTACTTTCTTTTCAATCTGTCGTTCAGTCATCCTATCCGCAGACTCTAATCCAACGATTTTTGATGAGAGATGTTTCCATTTTAATATCTTTTTTTTCAACTCATATTTTGCCTCACCCGGACCAAAAATTAAGATATTTTGAGCATCCTGCATCGATTTGATGATACTCTGATAATACAGATCCAGCTGTTTTTTGTAACGATTCTGTATTTTACTATCAGAATATTTGTCACGATGACCCGATGGAGAGGAAGAGCGATGGCATCCAAAGTTATCAAAATCAATATTTATTCTTGACTCGATCTCGAAGTGGAATTTTCTTCCATCAACGAGAGAAACAACGCAAGCCTTCTTATGATCAATCCACACTCCGATACACTTGCACATATCATCCTCCCTCACGTTCCGAAAATTCGATGCCAATTTTTTATCCAATGACTTCCAAGGTAGCTCGTAACCCAATGACTCACCGATTTCCAATTCCTCATACTTTTTGATAGATATTTCCGTGCTTTTTTCATTTGGCCCATTTGATAAAAATAACTTGCATACATCCCATTTAAATTAGAAAGAGCAATATGAGTCTCCTTTGGGTATCTTTCTTCGTATGTCTCCAGAATCATCGAATTGTAGTGATAAACCGTTTGGTGATAATATGGATCAAGAGAAAGGTTCTGACCATTCACATATCGTATAACCAAAGGGTAGCAGATCTGTGCTGTCCGTTGATTCTCAAACAACCGGAGACGATAGTCAAAGTCACAGAATCCGAAATGTTCTTCAAATCGTATATGTGTGAGGTCTTTATGAATTATTATT
>JBDRSZ010000369.1:0-8322 GCA_043824415.1 bacterium
TACTCAACGCAGAGTAGTTTTCGGATTTCACAATTAAGTCCTCTCCTTTTTTTAGGAGAGGATTGAGGTGAGGTTTCTAATAACAAATCCGAAAACCACTTTGGCTCGAGTATAAAAATCTCTGGGACGCATTTCAGCGAAAATTCGAATAAACCATGCCACTATCGGAAGACATCCTCAATTTGCACATTGGAGAAAAAGGACTGGGTAAAACCCATCGGTTCTCCCACCAGACCATGGCCACTGTTTTTGAGATCTACATCATGACAGAGGATGCCGACTATGCACGGCAAGCAGCATCGGAAGCCTGGCGTGTAGTCGATCGGCTCGAACAGGACCTGAGCCGATTCATAGAAAACAGCGACATCTCTCGCATCAACAGCCAACCTGCCCGTCAACCCATTCTCATCGGATTGGATGCCTTCGAATGCCTGAAGCAATGCGCCGACCTGTTCCAAAAAACCAACAGTGCATTCGATGTCACCATTGGCCGCATAATAGATTTCTGGAAGAACAGGGACAACTGTCCATTCAACCCATCATCCGAGATGACTGATATTCAGAAGCATCGTTTAGGGATGCACCTCTTACGATTAGACGAGACAAACCATACGGCGGAACGGTTATCCGAGTCAATCCTACTCGACCTCGGAGGATTCGGCAAGGGCTATGCCGTGGATCGGATCGCTTCCCTCCTGCGGGAGTGGGAGATCGAATCCGCGTTGATCCACGCCGGAAGGAGTACCGTGATGGCTCTAAATGCACCGCCCGACGAAACTGGATGGCCGGTGACACTGAGCCATCCTTTTAGTCAAAGAAATACATTAGCCCACATATCGTTGAAGAACCAGGCAATAAGTGGATCAGGACTGAAGAAAGGCAGACACATCATCGATCCGCGGATTCAAAAACCGGTCGAGATCAGACTCGCGGTATGGGCTTCCACACCGGACGGCGCTTCCAGCGATGCGCTCTCCACGGCCTTCATGGTGATGACTCCCGAAGAGATTGAAACTTTCTGCTCGGAATTTCCAGGTACAAAAGCCTTCATCATTGATAGAAAAACAGATGGAAATTCTCATATTTTAGAATTTGGGAATTGGGAATCGACGACCTGAATAAGCAATACTTTCGATGAAAAATTGGACATGAGAATCGTATTTCTGGGTGATAGTCTGACGGAAGCAAACGCAGGAGCGTCCTACGTTGACATCCTGAAGAAACGGCTTTCAGGATACGAACTCATCAACTGTGGAAAGAGCGGCGACACAGTCGTCAGTCTGTACCATCGGCTCAAAACACTCTCTCTGGAAAAACCCATCGATGTGGCCGTTCTCTGGGTCGGCGTGAACGACGTGCTCGTCAATGTATCGCGTCAGTTCCGGCTCTTGAAAATACTCGCCCATCAACCCTGGTCGAAGGATCGACAAGAATTTCAAAAGTATTATAACGACATTCTTCGCGTCCTTTGTGATCAGAGTAAAAAAGTGATGACTGTTCCTCCCCTATTCATCGGCGAGAATATGAGATCCGAATGGCACGAAGAACTGGAGGCACTCTCGAAGATTATACATTATACCTCCGATAAATACACCAGCGTTGAATATATCGACCTGCGCGACGTGTTTCGACAAAGGCTATCATCTCGGAAGACGTCGGATTACATACCCAGGGACGCCATCCGTGTTTTCATGGATTCGAGAATACTCAAGCATCCAAATCAGATGGAAAAGAAAGCGAAAGAACGCGGGCTGTATTTCACGGTGGATGGTGTTCACTTGAACACTACCGGAGCAGAAGTCGTCGCAGACGTTCTTGAAGAACGATTGGTGAAAAGGTTATCTCATATTCAATAGAATTTTTTTACTTGAAAATTCAATCGCTCTTATAACATTATAAGAAAAGGCCGGTATCGAAATGAAACCAGCCCTATACAACCGCATTTTTTGAAAAGAAAACGACTCGACGAAATATCTTATTTGCTTCTACCTTTTTTCAATTTCTCACCGCAGCTCGGGCATACCTGCCAATCATCCTCAATCGGTCTTTCACATTTCGGACAGACCGCCTGTAAACGCGTCCCGCAGTGGGGACAAAAAACATAATTCGGAGTCACCGGCTTCTGACAGTTCGAACACGGTCGTGTTGCGAGAGTCCTATCACTCGTTGGCAAATTATCTGACCGTACAATCAAATAGATAAGCAATGCGATCAAATTACCGATGAAAACGAGCAAAGCCCATAGAATACCGTTCATGCCTCTTCGTTCAGCATCTTTGTAGACCCAGACGATCACCGCAATCCAAAGAACCGTCAGAATGAGGAGCGGAACAAAACGCACAAATCCTCCGGTCCAGCAACCGATTCCTTCAATACTCGGTGGAACTCTTAGGAAATTGAAAAAACCTGGAAAAATACCCAGCGGCGCAAATAACCAGGGTGTTAAACGTCCAACAGCGAGAAGAATGAGCAGGATTATAAAAATAAGTCCGATCGTTTTTCCGGTTGAAGTAGCCATGAGTTGCCTCCTTTTTTATCAATCAATTGAATTATAGAATATTGAACACATGGAATGAGCTGAAACGCCTCGAATCCGATTTATAAGAACTCCGTGATGTCCGGCACTGACGAATCAACAACGGTGCGAAGAAAAGCATGATCGCATTCTGCATCATCAATGTGAGTCCTATAATCGATTGAAAGGAGAGTTTCTGATCCCATGTAAAATCTTTTAAAAGGTACACTACACCGATCCATGTGAACACAATAAGGCCGATCACAGCAGCCCAAACCGGTTTAGGTATCAATTCGGACTGAGACTCGTTGGATACTCTTCCGATATGCGAAGGTTGTGTCCTCAACTGTTGATGACATGCCATTCGCGTCTTCTCGATGAGATCTGAAGAAGGCTCCGGCATTCCCGTTTCCGAAAGGCCCAACCGCACATGTTCCAATGTCTGCTTGGTTGCTGCACATCGAACGCACCGGGACACATGCTGTTCGACCATTGCCAAATCGTCGGCACTCAAATCCCCATCCGTCCAATCGATAATAAATCGTTCAATATTTTTGCATCGCATCATCTATCCCTTTTCCTTAAAATTCTGATCGATAATCCGAAAGCTCATGTTGCAGTTTTTTCACAGCCCGGTGCATGAGCGACTTAACTGTACCCTCTGGAATGTGAAGCATCTCGCTGATCTCGGAATGCTTGAATCCTTCAATCTCTTTCAGTATAAAAATCTGAGATTGTCGGGCCGGCAACTGAGCCAATGCTCGTCTGATACCCATCCTCATTTGCATATGATCCTCTGTCGATTCCTCAGAAACGGACAGTTCATTTGAATCATTATTTTTCTGCTCAGAAAATCTCGGAATCTGTTTGGAGAACAATCTCCGAATCCGTTTTTTCCTCAAAACATCTCTATGCAGATTCGATGCGATGGCAAAAATCCACGCTCTGAAATCCCGGACATTCTGTATTTTCTGAAAATGTTGTGCCACGCGAAGCCACGTCTCCTGAAAAAGATCATCCGCTTCTCCCCTGTTCTGCACCAGGTAGTATGTAAAACGGTAGACGGAGGTTTTGTATTTCGAGTACAGATCATCAAACGCCTGAGGTTCGCTTCGATTCAAACTTTGTCCGAAATCGTGGTCAACAGACGTCATCCATCGCTCCAGTTAAATACTGTTCTAATAAAGTAGACGTACAAGGTTCCAAATAGTTCGACTCACTTTTATATAATTGTTCTACATTCCATTCACTTCGCACCCCCTGAGTAAAATGTCTTATTGAATTGACTCCTTAAAACACTCCATCCTTTTGAAAATCTCCTTGACAAATCCATAAAAAGTCGTTATACTAATTTCATTGTTTCCAACCGAATTAATACAGATTTCATCATACCACAATAAAAAGAGGAGACATCGCGATGAAGAACTCAAAACTCATTGCCATTCTGCTGCTGCTCACATGCGTCATCTATGGGTGTGGTAAGCAGGGCTTTAAGATCGATTACGAAAAGTACACGCTCGATAACGGTCTCGAAGTCATTCTGCACGAAGACAAATCCGATCCCATCACTGCTGTGGCAGTTCAGTATCACGTGGGTTCAAACCGCGAAGAAATGGGCAAGACCGGATTTGCCCACCTGTTCGAACACATGATGTTCCAGGAATCCCAGCACGTGGGTCAGGATCAATTCTTTAAAAAAATCCAGGGAGCCGGCGGATCTCTTAACGGCGGGACATCGAAAGATGGAACCATTTATTTCGAAGTCGTTCCCAAGAACGTGCTCGAAATGGCCCTGTGGCTCGAAGCGGACCGTCTGGGCTACTTGCTCAGCCGTGTCACAAAAGATGCATTCATCAACCAGCAGAACGTCGTACAGAACGAAAAACGACAGAGCTACGATAACCGTCCGTACGGCCACACAAACTACATCATAGACAAACTCCTCTACCCCGAAAATCATCCGTACAACTGGCAAGTCATCGGCTCGATGGATGACCTCACGAATGCCACATTGAAGGATGTCCATGACTTCCACAGAAAATGGTACCGTCCGAGTAACGCCACCCTGGTCGTCGCGGGAGATTACGACCGCAATCAGGTCAAAACGTGGATCGAAAAGTACTTCGGTGAAATCCCGTCCGGTGAGAGAGGGAACGACCTGGATCCGATACCCGTCTCGCTCGACAAAACAAAAAGAGCGTATCACGAAGACAATTTTGCGAATTCCCCCGAACTGACCATGGTCTTCCCCACTGTGCAGCAGTACGCAGACGATGCCTACGCTCTCGATTTTATGGCTCAGCTGTTTTCGGATGGGAAAAAAGCTCCCCTGTACAAAGTCATCGTGGAGGAGAAAAAATATGCGCCATCGGTATCGGGCTACAACGGAAGTCAGGAAATCACAGGTGCTTTTCGAATTCGCATCCGAACGTTCCCTGGCAAGAATTTGACCGATGTGGAAAAAGCCGTTTTTGAGGCATTCAAAAAATTTGAAGAAGACAAATTCACCGAAAAAGACTTGGAACGCATCAAAGCAGGAACGGAAACCCGCTTTTACAACGGAATTTCCAGCATCCTCGGAAAATCCTTCCAGCTCGCCCGGTATAACGAGTATGCAGGCTCGCCCTCATTCCTGACGGATGATTTGAATAAATCCCTTGCCGTGACTTCTGAGGACGTCTGGCGTGTGTATGACAAGTACATCAAGAATAAACCTTATGTACTCACCAGCTTCGTTCCCAAAGGTCAGACCGACCTGGTGGCGGAGAACTCTCTTAGATTTCCCATCGTCGAAGAATCCCTCGCCCAGCAGGCGGAAGTCACCGAAGCCAAGGGTGAAGACATCAGGATCGAAGAGATTCCCTCCGGCTTCGACCGGAGTGTCGAACCGACGAAAGGACCCGATCCCCTCCTGACACTGCCCGAAGTCTGGAGAGATCGTCTAACGAACGGCGTTCGCGTGTACGGCATCGAGCACCGCGAACTTCCCCTCGTTCAATTCTCCGTCACACTCAAAGGCGGCATGCTCTTGGACGATCCGAACAAGATCGGCATTGCGAATCTCATCTCCGATATGATGATGGAAGGAACGAAGCACAAGACGCCCATCGAACTCGAGGAAGCCATCGATGAACTCGGTGCGTTCGTGAACATATATACGACGGATGAATCCATCGTCCTCACAGTCAACTGCCTTTCATCCAAATTCTCGGAAGTATTCGACATCGTGGAAGAAATCCTGTTCGAGCCGCGCTGGGACGAGAAAGAATTCAAGCGGATCAAAGACGAAACCATCGAAAACATCAAACGAAGAAAAGTCAATCCGAGTTTTATGGCATCCGAAGTATTCAACAAGCTGATCTACGGCAGCGACAATAAACTGTCCAATTCGACACTGGGCACCGAAGCATCGGTCGCCAGCATCCGTATGGATGATCTGAAAAATTACTATAAAACCAACTTCTCCCCATCCGTCGCCCAGATCGTCATCGTCGGAAATATCTCACATACCAAAGCCGTCGATGTATTCAAGCCGTTGGAGCCTTGGGAGAAAAAAGAAGTCCGATTCCCTGATCTCGCGATGCCCGATCCCCCAAAAAAACCGCAGCTCTATTTCATCGACTTCCCCAATGCAAAGCAGTCGCAAATCTATGTCGGATACCTTGCCCTTCCGTTCACAGATCCTGACTACTACAGAGCCACGGTGATGAACTACAAGTTGGGCGGCAGTTTCAATGGAATCCTGAATTTGATCCTGCGTGAGGAAAAAGGGTACACGTACGGAGCGCGTTCCTATTTCTCCGGAACGCAATATCCTGGTCCGTTTGCCGCATCCTCTGGCGTCCGATCGACAGCAACGTTCGAATCCGTGCAAATCTTCAGAGATGAGATGGGAAACTACAGAAAAGGCATCTCGGATGAAGACCTGCAATTCACGAAAGACGCACTCATTAAATCCAACGCCCTCCGTTTCGAGACGCTGGGTGCGCTCATGGGCATGCTCAATCAAATCGCTAATTACGATCTCCCAGACGATTACGTAAAACAGCAGGAAGCCATCGTCCGGACTATGACGCGCAGCGATCATCAACAGCTGGCGCAGAAATACCTCCCGACGGACCGGATGATCTACGTGATCGCCGGAGATGCCAAAACTCAGATGAAAGAGCTGGCCAAGCTCGATCTGGGAAAGCCCATCCTCGTCGATGAAAATGGAAAAAGACTGAAGTAGCCATTAACTGATTTTTGATTAATATTTTATTTAAGCTATCTGAAAAGCGATTTGCAGAAATAATGTTACAATCTTTATCTCTCCCTCGAGGGAGAGATAAAGAGAGGGTGTCATACAAATGAATAAAACATTATTTCTGCAAATCGTACAGAACCCTCACCTAACCTCTCCCATAGGGAGAGGAATGGATTGTTCATTTTTTGAAAATCGCGATACCACTTGATCCATTTAGGGGACCGGTTCATTAACATTCTAAAATTTAACAACATTCATTTATTAAAAAAAGGATACCAAAAATGAAACACACAATCCCGACCTTAATAGCGATCGTTCTCCTCTTCGCTTTTTGCTCAAAGGAAGCGAAGAATCCCTTTTTCAGCGAATGGAAAACGCCCTTCGGCACGCCTCCGTTCGAAAAAATTAAAGAGGGACACTATCTACCTGCCTTCGAAGAAGGGATGAAACTGCAGATGGAAGAGATCGAAGCCATCGTCAACAATGCTGGCACGCCGACCTTCGCCAACACCATCGAAGCATCGGAGCGAAGCGGCGCGTTGCTTACGAAAGTCGAAAACGTGTTCGAAAACTTGACTTCTGCAAACACGAACGATTCCCTCCAGAGCATCGAAAGACGAGTGGCTCCACTCCTTTCGAAGCATCAGGACGACATCCTCCTGAACGAAAAACTGTTCCAGAAAGTCAAAGCCGTGTACGACCAGAGAGAGAATCTCGGTTTATCCGTCGAGCAGAACATGCTCCTCGAGAAGATCTACAAGGACTTCGTCCGCGGCGGCGCCAACTTAGACGAGGAAAAGAAAGCCGAGTTGAGAAAGATCAACGAGGAACTGTCCCTGTTTTCAGTGCAGTTCGGCGAGAACGTCTTGAAAGAAAACAACGCGTTCGAACTCGTCATCGATAACAAAGAAGACCTGGCCGGCCTGCCCAACGACGTCATCTCCGCAGCCGCCGAAACCGCCAAAGAACGGGGACACGAGGGCAAGTGGGCGTTCACGCTCCACAAGCCGAGCCTCATCCCCTTCCTCCAATATTCCGAGAAGCGCGATTTCAGGGAGAAGATGTATAAAGCATACATCAACCGGGGCGACAACAACGACAAGCTCGACAACAAAGCGATCCTATCCAAGACGGCCGCGCTCCGCGTGAGGAAGGCAAATTTGCTCGGATACAAAACCCACGCCCATTTCATCCTCGAAGAAAACATGGCGAAGGTTCCGGAAAACGTCTACACATTCCTGAATCAGATATGGGAGCCGGCGCTGCGCGTGTCCAAGAGAGAAGCCGGCGACCTCCAGCAGATGATCGGAGCCGAAGGTCTCGACTTTAAACTCGAACCGTGGGACTGGTGGTACTACGCCGAAAAACTCAAGAAAGCCAAGTACGCCCTGGACGACGAACTCCTCAGGCCGTATTTTAAATTGGAAAACGTGAGGGACGGCGTGTTCTCGGTGGCCAACAAGCTCTTCGGCATTACCCTCGAAGAAAGAACGGACGTCCCCGTGTACCACGAGGACGTCAAAACGTTCGAAGTCAAGGAAGCCGACGGTGCGCACATCGG
>JBDRSZ010000370.1:0-2943 GCA_043824415.1 bacterium
TTTCTTTAGAAGAAAGTGGCGCAAAGAATCCGCCTTTTTGTAGGCCTCACTTTTTCTTTCGGGCGCTTGGGCATCAAGAGGGATCATCCGCCACCCATCTTCCCTTTCGCAACTCCCGAAGTTTCGGGACTAATGCCCACCCCTTATTTGATCGGCTCACCTCTTGTCAGCTATTGGCTGACAAAAAGGCGCAACCCTTCGCTCTAAGAAATAACCAGAAAGTGATTTTTATGAAATTTGTCAAGGTCTACATTTAAGAGTGAGAATTCATGGAATAGAATCCATTCTTCCATTGTCTAAATAGTGAAAGACGGCTGTTGACAGATCATCCAACAGAAGAATACCTGGACTAAAAAACGGGGAGATCGATGCGGATCACGATCGAGAAATTGGATAAGGTGTATAAAAACGGGAATCGGGCGCTCACGGACATCAATATAAACATCGAGAGCGGCATGTTCGGCCTGCTGGGGCCGAACGGTGCAGGCAAGACGACTTTGATGCGCATCTTGGTGACGCTGATGAAGCCGACTTCCGGGACTGTAAAAGTGAACGATCTTGATTTACAGAAGCACCGTCGTCCGATTCGGGCGATGTTGGGCTATCTGCCGCAGGATTTTCGATTTTTTCAAAAATTGACGACGTGGGAGTTTTTGGATTACGTGGCCAGTCTTGCGGGTTTGAAAGACAGCCGAATCCGAAAAAAAGCGGTGGATGAGATGTTGGAACAGGTCGGGCTGTACGAAGCGCGAGACAGGAAGGCGAGTAAGCTTTCCGGCGGTATGAAACGCCGGTTGGGGATTGCTCAGGCGCTGATCGGCGACCCGAAGATTGTGGTTGTGGACGAGCCGACGACGGGTCTCGACCCGGAAGAACGGATTCGGTTCCGGAATCTGCTGTCCGACATGAGCGAGCGGGACATTATCATCATCCTGTCGACGCACATCGTCGGAGATATCTCCAGTTCGTGCAAGAACATGGCGCTGTTGAACCTGGGAGAAGTCGCTTTCCAAGGACCGCCGGATGATCTCATCGACATGGCCAAGGGGCACGTCTGGCAGATCGACGCCATCGAGAGCGAGCTGGAGGCGATTAATGAGAAATATCCCGTCATTTCCACGATTCCCTCCGAAATGGGGTGGGAGGTCCAGGTTGTGGCCGACGCACTGGATGGATTTCCTGGGAAAGCCATCGATCCCAATCTTGAACATGCTTACGTCTATTATATGGAATACAAAGTGGGTCAGCCTCTGAAAGACGAGGAGTTAAAGGAATTAAAGTCGAAATAGGGAAATCATCTTTTGCAAATAAGTATTCCGACAATAGGAAGGGTGTCATGCCTGAGATTTTTTATCAGGCATCCAGGGTGGTGGGGATAAAGGGACAGTGTCTCTCCACCCATAGATTCCCGCTTAAAACAATGCGGGAATGACAACCACCCAAGTCATCAAGTAAATTTAAGGTGGATGCCATGTTATCTTTGTACAATATTTTTACGGTGTCGCGATTTGAGATAAAAACCCTGCTGAGAAGCTGGTTTTTCCGCATCTTCGCCGGGTTGGCGATTTTTATCCTTTTCTGGGTCAATTTTGGGGTTTTGGCCGTGGGAGAAGCTCCGTGGACGATTCGGGGCCTTCCGTCGAGCATTCCGTACATGAATCTTTTACTGTTGAATGCGGTGCAGGCAGTGATTGCCGTCTTTTTAGCCTCGGACTTCCTGAAGCGGGATAAAAAATTAGACACGACGGAAGTGATTTACATGCGGTCGATGACGAACGGGGATTATGTGCTGGGCAAAACGCTGGGCATTTTCATTGTCTTTATGGCGTTGAATGCGATCGTGCTCATCATTGCTGCAATTTTTAATCTGATTGCTTCAGACGTCCCGTTTCATCCGATGTCGTATCTCCTTTATCCGCTCTTCATCAGCGTACCCACGCTTATTTTTATTTTCGGCCTTTCCTTTTTGTTCATGGTGCTCATCCGGAATCAGGCGGTCACGTTCATCGTGCTTTTGGGATACATCGCCACGACGCTGTTCTTCCTGGGCAATAAATTTCATCACTTGTTCGATTACATGGCATTCAAAGTGCCTCTTGTGTATTCCGATTTCGTGGGATTCGGGAATGTCGGAGAGATCCTCATCCATCGGGGCATCTATTTCTTTTTAGGATTGGCGTTCATTTTTGCGACCATCCGCCTGCTCAGACGTCTGCCCCAATCGATGTCCATGCAACGCTCAGCGCTGGTCTTCATTTTCCTCTTCGGCGGCTGCGGGCTGTGGCTCGGAGGCGTGTACCTTTCCCGAATTCAAAAAAGCGACCGGCTGAGGCGGGAGATGCTGACGCTCAACGACCGATGGGTGGATGCGGCTTCTGTTTCCATCCAGAGACAAGAGATCCATCTTGCTCATCGTAAAACGCAGATCGAATGCAGTACGGATATTGTTTTTCAGAATACAACGGACAAGTCCATCGATAAATACATTTTCCGTTTGAATCCGGGGCTTCGTGTGGATGGAGTCGAATGCGGGGGCAAGGAGGTTTCTTTCGACCGGGATCGGCACTTGCTTTTTGTGGATGCTTCGGTTCCACTGCAACCGCTCTTCTCTGATTCGCTGACGATTCGATACGGCGGCACCATCAAGGAAGATGCCTGCTATCTTGACGCGGATCCTGAAATCAGAGAGCGTGATTACCGGGTCTGGATGTACCAGATGGATAAGCGGCACGCCTTCATCACGCCCGATTATGTTCTCCTCACGCCGGAAGCGGGCTGGTATCCTCAGGCCGTCGTTTCGTTCAGTCCCAAGCGTCCGGAGGAGCGTTCTTATGATTTTATTCGCTTCAATCTCCGCTTGGACACTTCGACGAACCTGAATGCTTTTTCACCGGGTGCAGTGACCGAGCAAGGGGAGGGTTCGTTCGTTTTTTAGCCTGAAGT
>JBDRSZ010000371.1:0-5253 GCA_043824415.1 bacterium
GGCTGTCAAAAAGGCCATTTTCCTCTCCCTCCCCTTCCGAAAAAATAATCCGAATATGCTTAGCATCTTACCCACTATAATCCGTGATGAACCTGATTTTAGATTTTACAATAGATCAAGAATGCATGCGGAGTAGCGCGATGCAATATTTTTTTCGTTTATTTTTCTTAATGGCATGTCTGCTCTTGCAGAGTGTCGTTTTAAAAGCTCAAGAAAAACGTCCAATCCCCTCGACGATCAAAGGCGTCGTCACGGATGCGAAAGGGTCTCCTCTGGCCTACGCCAATGTGTATCTCGAAGAGTCGATGGAGGGTGCGATGAGCGATGGGCAGGGTCGTTTCTCGTTCGTGAGTCGGGCTGTGGGTCAAACGACGCTCGTTTGTTCGTACATCGGCTATGAGGCGTTCAGAAAAACAGTCACGCTTAGCGCTGGAGATGTCATGTCTCTGAATATTTCATTGTGCCAGAAACGGATCGAGGGGCGGACCGTTTCAGTGACGGCGAGTGCTTTTACAGCAGCAGACGAGGAGGGCGTGACGCTGACGGCCATGGACGTCGTTCGTACGCCGGGCGCTGCCGCCGATGTGTTCTGGGCTGTGAAGACGTTTCCCGGCGTACAGCAGGTCGAGGAGGGAGCCGGACTGTTTGTGCGCGGTGGGGATGTTTCAGAAACAGCCGTCTATTTGGACGGTGCGATGCTCAACCATCCGTACAAGTACGAATCGCCGACCGGTGGATTCTTCGGGACGATCAGTCCGTTTTTATTAAAGGGGACGTTCTTCTCGAGCGGCGGATTCTCGGCGCAGTACGGGAACGCACTCTCAGGAGCTCTATCGATGGAAAGCCACGACCTTCCGGATCGTCGTCAGGTAGGTGTGGGTATCGGCTTGGCTGCCGAGTCTGTGTATCTCGCTGTGCCAATCGCCAGGGATCGGTTGGGGTTTTCTCTCTCCGGAAATCGGAGCAATACGAAGATGTTGTTCGAGTTGAACAAGACGAGAAAAGAGTTTTCCGAGTATCCTTTTTCCTACGATTTCAATTTAAACGCCGTTTACAAGATCGATCCTCAGCAGTCTTTGAAATTTTTCCTTTTCAGCGCGGAGGACCGTATCGGTGTGGAGATAGACGATCCGGATTATTCGACCCATTTCTACGGCGGTACATCGAATCGACTGGTCAACCTGAAGTACAAGGGCCTTTTCGGTAAGTCGTTCCTCGTACAAGCCAACATGGCCTTCAACCGATTCAGGAGGACGACCCGGCTCGGCGTGATGGACTTAGACGTCGAGGATGGATTGATCCAGGGCCGCGTGACAGGGGAAATGACATTGACGCCCCGATTCATGTTCCGGACGGGAGTGGAGTATCTTCTGTATCAAAAAGTCATCGGAGGAACCGTTCCTCAGGAAGAACTGGATTTGAATCCAGGAGCACAGATGGAGCGAGTGAATACGGATTATCTTTCGCATCGGACTGCGCAGTTCGTCGAATTCGACATCCTGACTCCTCTGGGGGTTCGCGTGACGCCGGGGCTGAGAGGAGAATACGAGTCGATATCCGATGCCTATGGAATCGATCCCCGGTTTTCATGCCACATCCCTCTGACGGCTCATTCCGGGTTCATTGCCGCATGGGGCCATTATCGACAGTTCCCGGAGCCGAGATACTATGACCCGGTCGTCGGGAATCCGCATCTCAATTCGATGCGCGCCACGCATTACATCCTCGGCTATGCGTATCAGAGGGAGAATCGCATCTTCAGAATCGAAGGGTATTACAAGAAATACTGCGATCTTCTCCTCGAAGAAGAGGGACTGCGTTATACAAACGAAGGGCATGGATATGCGAGAGGCATTGACACGTTTTTCAAAGACAAGTACGGCCGCTGGACGGGATGGATCGCTTACAGCTGGCTTCAGGCCAGGCGCAGATGGATGGACCTGCCGGTCTTAGCCTCGCCTTATTTTGACATCACTCACAATGTGATTGCGGTTCTGAACGTCGACCTGCCGATGCGATTTTCCGTCGGCTTTAGCTGTCGCTACGCGACGGGCAGGCCTTACACGCCGGGGCCAGAGAGGTACCATGAGGCGAGAGTGCCCGATTATCTGAAAGTGGATATTCAAATGACCTACCTTCACAGCTTTTTCGATTCGAATACAACGGTTTTTTACATCGCTGTCTCCAATGTTTTGGGAAGGATCAACATATTTGATTATCGATATTCTTCGGATTGGCAGAGGAGGGATGCGGTGGAGAGTTCGTTCGGGAGGTCGGTCTATTTCGGTTTTTCATTCAACATGTAAAGAGGTGCCACAATGAAAAAAGTCATCCAGTTTGTTTTCGTCGTCTTGTGTATTACCGGAATTGCACATGCTCAAAATCAAACAAACATTGAAGCGCTCATCCTCCAGGGGAAGGAGAACGTTCAACAAGCCATCGATGTCTGGGACCTCCAGGAGATGCTGGGCTCCAGAGCCTTTTTTGAACGGCTGTTGAGCGATTCGACGTATCCCTGGCTGGTGCGTTATTACCTCGGTTTTACCGATAATCGGATTGTGACATATTATTTGAAACAGGATAACAAAGAGAAAGTGAAAGAGTTTGTAGAAAATGGCATCGCACATCTGGAAAAAGTCATCGAGCTCAAGAGCGATTTTGCAGAAGGATACGCCCTGCTCAGTTCGCTTTTGGGATACAAGATAGCCCTCAATCCACTATTGGGCATGACCCTTGGCATGAAGTCGGGAAGTATGCTCCAAAAAGCTTTTGACTTAGCACCAGAGAATCCGAGAGTCTCGCTCATCGCGGGGCAGTCAGCATACTATACACCAAAGATGTTCGGAGGCGGCAAGGAGAAAGCGCTCCAACATATTCAGAAGGCCGTTGCATGTTTCCAAACGTTCAAGCCCGAAAGATCAGTTGATCCCACGTGGGGGCATGATGAGGCGTATGCCTACTTGGGGATGATTCAGATGGATCAGGGCCGTCTCGAGGAGGCGAAGTTGAGCTTTGAAAAGGCGTTGGAGATCAACCCGAATTTCTCGTGGGTCAAGTACGATCTTTTGCCCAAACTCGAGAAGAAGATGGAAGGGATAGAGGAAGAATAATCAAGAATAAAGATGCATGAATAAGGGAACGAATTAAAAGTGGAATCGGATTGGAGACGCTATACATTCCCATTCGATACATTCAACACGGACGGATCGGACATCGTGGGAATTTTCATAGGGAGTGCGCAAGACGTTGGGTCGTTTTCAATACAGATCGATGATGTGCAGTTGCAGTGAAGCGATGGAAATCGCTTGCATTTTCTGTTGAGAGTCTCTATTTTAAAGTTGTTTTTTGTCTGATTTTATGCTAACGGATTTCACCATGGATGAGAGGATGAAACAATCTTTTATCGGCGGAAGTCGGCTGAAAGTTTTTCTGTACGGATTCTTTATTTGGACCGTGTGGATTCTTTTTTATGCCGTCTTTTTCAAGATCCAGATTGGACTGTCGTGGCCCATTTCGTTTGCTACCTCGGCCGGGTCGTATTATCCGTATGCGCTTCTGAGTATTTTTATCTGGATCGTTTGTCGAAGAGTACCATTTGCTCGATTTCCACTACCGATCCTGATTTCAATCCATTTTGTCTTATCAATTTTGTTCTCTGCGCTCTGGCTGTTTGTGAGCTATGGCTTATGGTATCTCCAAGAAGGGAGCAAGATATTTTCGTATTTTGAAAGCTACGGTGAAGGTACAGTCGGAGCAAAGCAGGTCTTCGGCTGGCAGTTTTTATTCGGAATGATTACGTATCTTCTGGTTGCCGGTATTTTTTACACGATTATTTACTATAACCAGTTTCGGGAGAAACAGCTGCAGGAGGCCGAGCTGAAGATTCTGACACGCGATGCTGAGCTCAAGGCGCTGAAAATGCAGATCCATCCTCATTTTCTATTCAATTCGATGAATTCCATCAACGCGCTCGTAACACGGAATCCGAAGCAGGCGAGGGGGATGATTGCGAAGCTGTCGGAGCTGCTGCGCATCTCATTGGAGAGCCGTGACAGGAT
Source organism: bacterium (assembly GCA_043824415.1). GTDB lineage: Bacteria > Zhuqueibacterota > QNDG01 > QNDG01 > DSAB01 > JBDRSZ01. The sequence goes on from JBDRSZ010000371.1 coordinate 4,059, forward strand.
GTTCGTCTCTTTGAAAGAAGAATTGGACGTGGCGCGTTTGTATTTGGAGATCGAGAAGATGCGATTCCAAGACCGTATGGAGGTTCATGAAGAGATCGATCCGGGTTTGTTGGGCGTCTCTTTTCCGGCGATGGTACTCCAGCCCTTGCTGGAAAACGCTGTCATTCACGGTATTGCTGATCATCGGGGCAGGGGAGAGATTCGGCTTATGTTCCTCAGGCAAGACGATTTTATTTGTTGCCGCATCACAAATACGGTCGGAAAGAGAATTTCAAAGGGTCGAAAAGAATCGCAAGGGAACGGGACCGGGCTGTCGAATATTCGCCAGCGATTGGATCTTTTATACGGGGAGTCGTATTCTTTCGATGCAGACCGTTCCGATACTGGACGGTTTGAAGTCCGGTTGTTGTTGCCTTTTATGGATCCTGATGGTGACCGATGGATAAAATTAAAGCGTTGATTATCGACGACGAGGAGTTGGGTCGCAAGATCATCCGCGAATATTTAGAATCCCATCCGGAAGTGGAGGTCGTTGCTGAATGCCAGGACGCCTATCAGGCCCTGGATGCTGTCGAGAAATACCATCCGGATCTATTGTTTCTGGATATCCAGATGCCCGAGATCGATGGGTTTGAATTACTGGACATGCTGGACGAGATTCCCCACATCATCTTTTCCACAGCCTACGATCAGTATGCACTCAAAGCTTTCGACGTGAACGCCGTGGATTATCTTTTGAAGCCGTATGTCCAGGAGCGTTTCGATGTGGCGTTGGAGCGGGTAAAAAAAAGCATTCGACACGAGAGCCGTGAGAGGGATAAGATCGAAAATCTGCTGAAGAATTTGCGCGATGAAAAAAAGTACCTCGACCGGGTGCTCGTCAAGCAGTCGGGCAAGATCATCGTTCTCAACGTGGACGACATTCTCTGGATCGAGGCGGTCGAAGACTATGCGAATCTGCACACGGCTAAGGATGCTTATTTGATTCTACAGTCCATGAGTCAACTGGAAACGAAGTTGGACCCTCGGCGTTTTGTTCGTGTGCACAGGTCGACCATCGTCCATTTAGGAGCGATTCGGGAGCTCCAATCGTGGAGCAACGGACGGCTGAAGTGTCATCTAAGGGACGGATGCGAGATTGTCCTGAGCCGAGCGGGTGCGAAACGATTGAAGAAATTGATGATATGAATCAATA
>JBDRSZ010000372.1:0-5972 GCA_043824415.1 bacterium
TCGAATATGTCATTCACTAGATGAATAAATTTTTCTCTGTCCATTCCTAGTGTCTTCGATTCTTATATTTGTGTCATCTTAAGATATTTATTTTGAGCAAAAAATTTGAAAGACTTATAAAACAAGGAAAAAATTATGATAATAAAAACAACCGTTACAACGTCCCCTTTTGATTTTAAAACTGGAATTACTAATTTTAAAAAGGTATTTAGAAATTTATCGCAATTCATATACCAATAAAAAGTACCACCATCACTCTGATTTTAGGCTGAAATTGATGAAATATTTTTAAAATCTCCGTATTTCGAGACGTGATTGTCCGTTTTTACAGACAGTATTGTCAGATTTTATTGACAGTTCTGGTTAAACTGTATTTCTTTATTTTTCATATAATAAACGATTGATTCACGAAATGAACTACTTCTTCTCTATCCATTCTTGGTGTCTGCGTGTTTTATATCTTTGAAAATAACATAATTCGATACTGGATTGAATACCCCTGAATAAAAAAAGCCGTCTCTCCTAATTATTGAATTAGCAGCCCGGCTATCTTGGTAAGCGAACATACAAACCACTTCTTTATCGATCCAAGTGACTGCTCGCCTCTCTCCAAAGGAAGACGGCTTACTTTAGACACGTGGCTTTATAATCTCGTCTTATTTATATTTTTTGCTCTTCGTAATAATACAAGATTTCTCGAAAAAGTCAAGTTGAAAAATAATTAGAATGATGCAAAAAAGGAAAGCCTTAAAAATAGACTTTACTTTCGCAGACGCATTTTATATATTGAAACGGTTTTTTAAAATCCGTTGGAATGAGAAATCTTTTGAAGCACACGCCGATCCTTTATGCGATCATCGTTCTATGGACAACAGTCAACCTTAACGGCGGACAAGTCGATACGATGAATACCGAAGCAGTCTCGACGAGCCAAATTCAGCAGGCGATGCACACACTGAGAAAAGCTCAGGAAATAGACAGCACGATGAGAGCGATATTCCCATCGGGCGGAATCTCGTTTGCAGACTCCGTCATCATCTACGATCCCGGCGCTTTGGGGGAAGGTACGGGAGATGAACCGTCTCCGATTTTTCAAAAACCGGAAAGGGCTTTGGGTATCCCTGATGGTCTGATCGACCCGGATTCCAGCTTCGTCTCCCTCGGAAAAGGGGGCACGCTCGTCCTGAAATTCACGGACAACGTCCTCATCGACGGCCCGGGTCCCGATCTCTATATCTTCGAGGCGAATTCCGATCCGGAGGACACGTACGTCTGGATCAGCGAAGACGGAAAAATATTTATCCCCGTTGGCAGAGTGTCTCAAGGAAATCCGGCGATCGACATTCAGCCGGTCGTCAAACCGGGAACCTTCTATCCTTACATCAAATTGAGGGACGATCCCGACCAGGGGAGTCAGGAGGGACCTTCCCTCGGGGCCGACATCGACGCAGTGGGCGCCATCAACACGGCCGTACTCATCCACCTTCCGGTCGATCAAATCTTCACGGCAGGGTCGATTCAACTCAACTCGGACGCTCCCGCCATCCTGTCGCGGGTCGCACAACGAATCAGACAAATACCCAACGCACACATCACCATCCAAGTTTTTTCAGACAACCTCGGCATGGAAGAATTCAACCTCATTCAGACACTGCAGCAGGCGGGTGCGATTCGAAATTATCTGATGGATAGAGAGAGATTTCTTGAAATTGATTTCTCAATCAGAGGCTGGGGAGAACGCCGCTCCATCGCTTCCAACGAGTCGGAAGAAGGCCGGCGAAGGAATCGAAGAATTGAAATCCTCGTTCATCCCAAATATGAAAGAACGCCGACACGATATTAGCCTAACTGATTCACCACAGACCAACACGGAATAACACAGATAAAGAGAAAACATTGAATTAAAATGAAGTGAATTAAAAAAATAATCTGAAACACTATCATAAATCAATTCAACTATATTTTTAATTTCTGTGTTTTGCTCTGTGTTCCTCTGTGGTTTGTGAATTCATCAAATGAGGATAAAAATTAGAGGATTGAAAACCGTGCAAAATCCGCTGCCCGACACACTCTACCATTCAAGGACGAAAGCGCGAAAGCCCGACATCCGAGGGGATTATTTCCGCGACCAGACCGCCATCATTCACGCCACGCCCTTCAGGCGGCTGAAACACAAAACCCAGGTCTTCTTCTCGCCCCAGAACGACCACATCTGCACGCGAATCGAGCATGTGCTACACGTCTCGACCATCGCCACGACCCTGTGCAAAGGTCTGGGACTCGACGTGGAGCTCGCACAGGCCATCGCCCTGGGCCATGACTTGGGCCACGCCCCGTTCGGACACGTCGGCGAGAAAGTGCTCAACGAACTCACCCAAGAATTGGGAGGATTCATTCACGAAGTCCACGGACTCCGCGTTGTCGATAAAATCACGCGCGACGGCAAGGGTCTGAATCTGACCTACGCCGTCCGCGACGGGATCGTTTCCCACTGCGGGGAAGAATTCCAGAAAACGCTCATTCCCGAACGGGAACAAAAAAACCTCGAACTAATCGCGGGACGGCAATCCTCTCCCCTCACATACGAGGGATGCGTCGTCCGCGTGGCCGATAAAATCGCGTACCTGGGCAGGGACATCGAAGATGCCATCGCCGCGGGATTGATCACCTCGCGCGACATCCCGGCCGACCTGAGAAAGAACCTCGGGTCCACCAACGGCGAGATCATCGACACGCTCGTCATGGACGTCGTGAAGAGTTCGGAGGGAAAAGAGGAGATCGTCTTTTCGGACGCGAAATACGAGCTCTTATGCCAGCTGAAGGAATTCAACTACGACAGAATATACAACCATCCGCTTCTATTGGAGAACGACAAATCCATCGCAGGCTTACTCAAACACCTTTTCAACCATCTTATCTGCACCTATGGTCAACACGGGAACGACGATAGAGCCTACATGCGTTCATCCATCAAAGTGGATCATTATTTCGGGAAATTCCTCTCAACAAGAAAAAGCCTGTACGATGCGGAATCCCTTCCCGAAAGATGCGTCGTCGATTTTGTCGCCGGCATGACGGACTCATACGCCCTCGAATCTGCCGAAGACATCCTTTTCCCCCAGCCTCTGGCGCGGAGGTGAAAAAAGATAAAAATCGAATACTTTCGAATTAAGAATAGAAGACAATCTCGAATATGACAGAACTTGACACATATCCGAAAAAATCGTACATTGCACAAACCTAAAACGTCAACTCTCTGTTGAGGTATGGATGAAACTCCTACTCGTATACAATCCCTTCGCCGGGCACAAGCGGGCAAAAAAAATCCTGCCCCAGGTCGAGTCGCAGTTCAACGATAAAAACATCGAATTCGACCTCCGGCTCACCGACTATCCCGAACATGCCATGGAGATCGTCAGGGAAGCTGATCTTCATTCGTACGACGGACTCGTCGCGGCAGGTGGAGACGGAACCCTCTTCGAAGTCGTCAACGGGTATTTCCAGAATCCTTCCAAAAAACGGATTCCGCTGGGCATCCTGCCCACGGGCACGGGAAACGCTTTCGCCAGGGACCTCGACCTCGACGCCTCGCGCTGGGCTGAAGCCATCGAAGTCATCAGCCGGAACAAACCCAGAAAAGTCGACGTCGGCCGATTCCGCACGCACGGCCAGGAGTACTACTACCTCAACATCCTGGGACTCGGATTCGTGGCCGATGTCACAAAAACAGCCCACGGACTGAAGCTCCTCGGTAACATCGCTTACACGCTCGGCGTATTCTATCAGACCGTCTTCCTGAAGTCCCACCGTCTTTCCATCGAAATCGACGGCAAAACCATCGAACGGGAAAACATCTTCGTCGAGATCTCCAACACGCGGTACACGTCCAATTTCCTCATGGCCCCAGAAGCCAAGATCGACGACGGCCTCCTGGACGTCACGCTCCTGAACAAACTATCCCGACGACGACTCCTGAAATGCTTCCCGCTCATCTTCACGGGCGAACACGTCCATCTGGATGAAGTGGAAACCTTCCAGGCCAAAAAGATAAGCATCACGACGGACACGCCCAAGGTCCTCACACCGGACGGCGAGCTCATCGGCATCACACCTGTTGAAGTGGAATGCCTCCACCAATCCATAGAAGTGTTCTGGAAATGAAACGAGAACCTTTCTAATCGCACGAAGGAGTGATGATTGCAAGCGCCCCGACCCTGTCCGAAATGCGGAGAATACGGCCTCTACCGTTCCCACTCAAAAAACATCATCGAACAAACAATAAAACGGACTTTTCCGCTTAAAATTTATCGGTGCCATGCGTGCGACTGGCGAGGATTGCTGAGCAAACGGAGAATGTCGGGAAAGCAATCCGTCATAAAATCGCTGGCTTTCTACATCGTCATCATCCTCGTCGCCGTTATCGTTTCTTTGATTCTCAAAGGGATGCTAAGCTGAGACAATCCGATGGACAATACCGTTTTAGCCAAATCACGAACCACAGAGATCGCAGAGAACATTTTATCAATTGAAATATTCTCTGTGAAACTCCGTGTCCTCCGTGGTTAATAATTCAAACATTTAAGGAGTATTGGATGAACCCGAAACCTCGGCAAACTATCGCCGTCATATTGGCCGCGGGGAAAGGCGTGCGAATGCGGTCCGACCTTCCCAAAGTTCTCCATCTCCTGCTCGGAAAATCCCTCGTCTCCTACGTCGTGGAAGCGTGCCGTAAGGCCGAAGTCGACCGAACGATCCTCGTCATCGGCCATCGGGCCGACCTCGTCAGGCAGACTCTCGGAACCGCGGTCGAGTACGTCGAGCAGAAGAAGCAGTTGGGCACGGGCCATGCCCTGATGATGGCCGCGGAAATCCTGAAGGGAGTCGAGGGCGACTTGCTTACGTTGGTGGGCGACACTCCTTTTCTCACGGGAAGCATCCTTCGCAAACTCGTCCATCATCACAATCGGACCGGAGCAGCCGCTACGGTCATGACGACCATCATCGACCCTCCGCCCGCCTACGGCCGAATCATCCGAGACGCTGAGGGGAAAATACTCCGAATCGTCGAGGAGCGGGATGCCACTCCTGAGGAAAAACGGATCGCAGAAGTCAACTCCTCCCATTATTGCTTTCGAGCCGAAAAAGTTTTGCCGCTCCTCCATCGGATAAAAACAGACAATGACCAGGGAGAATACTACCTCACCGACGCCGTCCAACTCCTCGTCGAGGAAGGCGAACGCGTGGAAACCTTGACCGAGAAAGACCCCTCCATTCTCATCGGCATCAACAGCCGACTCGAACTGACCAATGCATCCAAACATCTACAGCAAAGAATCCTCGAACATCTGATGGATCACGGCACGACCATCCTCGACGCATCCTCCGTATACATCGAGCCCGACGTGAAAATCGGGAAAGACACGGTCATCCATCCGTACTGTTCCATCATAGGGAAGACAAAAATAGGCGCACGATGCGTCATCGGCCCGCAGGTGAAATTGAATGAAGCGGTCATCGGAGACGACTGCACCGTCGAGTTCTCCGTCATCGAGCGGCGCAGAATCGAGAACGGAGCGACCGTCGGACCCTTCGCTTACATCTCGGGTGAATGACCTCCTCTTTTAGCCACAGCCGTCATGAAAGCCGACAATCCCGACAAGGTTGAAATCCGGGGGATGGAACCCGATGAACTCAAGTCCGTCCATCGGATGCTCGAGCGTGCTTTTCTCCATACGCCGAAACGGTTTTTCGACAGACAGGTTCAAGCCGACCCTTTCCTCCGGCCTGAAGACACCCGCATCCTCCTCGAAAAAGGAATCATCCGATCCTCCGTCAGAGTGTACTTCCGACACATCCACTGCGGCGGCACAACGTTGAAGATGGGCGGCATCGGCGACGTGGGGACGGATCCATCGGCCCAGGGAAGAGGATACGCGTCCCTCCTGATGGACGACGCCGTCGAATACATGAAA
>JBDRSZ010000373.1:0-8835 GCA_043824415.1 bacterium
TGGTTGAACGATATAGTACACTGAAAAAAACAGGTATTTTTAACCGGACATCAAAAATTGTTTATCATATATGATCAGGTCGCCTTCTTTAAAGACGGCGAACTTTTTTGTGGAGGCCATCATGCGAATCAAGAATACAGCTTGGATTGTACTCATGGGCTTCTTCCTATGCACGGGGTGTGCCAAGCGGGCACTTGTGAATTATGAGCAGGTTGAGGCAGCAAATTATGTTGAAGTCACCCTTGTATCCGGCGAGAAGGTCGAGGGTTCAGCATCCAAGATCGAACCTCATCAACTGACGATTCAAAAGAAGAATCGAGAACTCAGAGTGATTCCGAAATCCTCTGTGCGGGCGATCAAAAGGAAACCGCCCATCACCGATGATTTTGGAATGGGGATCTCCGAGGAAGAAATTCAGTCTAAGCAGACGAGTCGGCATACGCTGATTTACGGAATCGGCGGGGGAGCGTTGAGCGTCGGCACGAGTTTTTTCATCGGATCGCTCATCGCGAACTCATCAGAGAGCAGCGGGGGCACAGCTTTGGCCGCTTCGACTGCGGCGGGTGGAGGGCTGGGTACTTATCTGTTCGTTCGGGCGGGCAAGAAAAAAGATCGGAAGGAAGCCATCGAGAGAATTCGAGAGCAGAGGAGAACGACTGAAATAAAAACAGATCCGAATAAAGAGAAGACACAGGATGCGTTGCAAAAACAGCTGGAGGATGAGAAAAAGAGGCAGGAATTGCTGCGCAAAGAACGGGAAAAACTCCTGCGTGAACTTGAGGAAAAAAAGAAGAAAAAGATCGAAGAATGATAACAGGTTTCGGATTTGAATAAGCGTATCGGCATTATCGGCGGCAGTGGTTTCTATCGGATCGACGGAGTCGTCGGTAAAGAACGAATAAAGGTGAGTACACCTTTTGGAGAACCATCCGATGAGTTCGATATCGGTGAGATTGAGGGAAGGGAGATCGTTTTCCTGCCTCGGCACGGACGAGGCCACAGAATCCTTCCGTCGGAGATCAACTATCGGGCCAACATCTGGGCCATGAAAAAGCTGGGCGTCGAATGGATCATTTCAATCTCTGCGGTTGGTTCTTTTAAAAAAAATATTCGTCCTTTGGATATTATTCTGGTAGATCAATTTTTTGATAGGACAAAAAGAGGCTCGGCGAGTACATTTTTTGGAGATGGGATTGCGGGACACATCATGTTTGCCCATCCGGTCTGTCACGATCTTCGGAAAATTCTTTTCGATGTCGGTCAGGAAGAAGTGAAAACGTCTAAAATCCACTGGGGGGGAACGTATCTCAACATGGAAGGTCCCGCGTTCTCCACGAAGGCTGAGTCCCTCATCTATCAGTCCTGGGGTATGGATGTCATCGGCATGACGAATCTTTGCGAAGCGCGGCTGGCCAGGGAAGCGGAAATCTGTTATGCGACGTTGGCCATGGTGACGGATTATGATTGCTGGAATGAGGATGATCCTGATGCCGTCGTCAGTGTCGATAAAATCATCAAGAATTTGAATAAGAATGTGGAGACGGCGCGGCGCATTGTTCGGAAGGCAGTGCTTGGAATCCCAGAACAAAGGAAATGCGAGTGTGCTTCTGCCTTGAGAAATGCGATTATCACGAAAAGAGAGCTAATACCGGAAGAGGCTTATAAAAGACTCGAGCTGATTATCGGCAAATACGTCCGATGATGGATGTTTGAACTTTCAGCAAACTTTGGTGTGACCAGAATTTAACAGCTTTTTTGAAAATTTATTTCAAATAAACCTATGGTGACGCGAAAATAAATAAACAATATTGTCGATTCTATCGTTAGAGGTTATCGACCGAGAATGGTTATTTTATTCGGTTCGTATGCTCAAGGCAATCCTACCAAAAATAGTGATTTAGACCTTTTGGTGATCAAGGATGCTTCTACACCGAACATACAAAGGAATCGGCTTGTCAGGAGTTTTCTCCAGGATTTGTTTATACCTGTGGATGTTATCGTTAAAAGCAGCGAAGAATTTGAGAAGTACAAGGATATAGTGGGTTCGGTTGTTTATAGTGCCAATAAATATGGCAGGATTCTTTATGAAGAAGGTTATTAGAGATCTTGTTCAACAATGGATAAAAATCGCTGAAAGAGATCTCATCGTCGCGAAACAAGGTTTAGAAGCAGAAGTGGTTATCACAGATGCGGTATGTTTTCACTGTCAGCAGGCAGTAGAGAAGTTTTTGAAGGCATTCTTAGTCAATTACCAAGTCGAGTTTTCAAAGACACACAATATTATGGTCTTAATAAATCTCTGTGCAACGATCGATATTTCTTTTAAGGATAAATTATTAAAAGCCGATTTACTCACTGATTATACAGTCGAAGTTCGCTATCCCGATGATTGGTACGAGCCGACGATTGAAGAGACAAAACAAGCGTATGGAATTGCTATTGAAGTTAAAGAATTTGTTCTTGAAAAACTTCAAATGTAAAACGAAAAGGAAGCTATTTGCCATTCCGTGAAGTAAAGAATCCTATCGATTTTCCGAAATTGGAGAAAGAGATTCTCGATTTCTGGGAGAAGAACAAAATTTTCGAGAAGTCCATCCTGACGCGGCCTGAGGATAGACCGTTCACATTTTACGAAGGGCCTCCGACGGCCAACGGGAAGCCGGGAATCCATCATGTCATTTCTCGGAGCATGAAGGATTTCGTGTGTCGATATCAGACGATGCTGGGATGTCGTGTGAATAGAAAGGCTGGGTGGGACACGCACGGACTGCCCGTTGAGATCGAAGTGGAGAAGGAGTTGGGATTCAAGTCCAAGGATGAAATCGAAGCGTACGGCGTCGCCAAGTTCAACCGGAAATGCCGCGAGTCGGTGTTTAGATACCTGAAGGAATGGAATGAATTGACCCGACGAATCGGCTACTGGGTGGATTTGGAGAATCCATACATCACGTACACGAACGAGTACATTGAGACGGTCTGGTGGCTTTTGGCGCAGATGTGGAAGAAGGGGCTACTTTATCAGGGATTTAAAATCCTGCCGTACTGTTCGCGATGCGAGACTGCTCTGTCGAGCCACGAAACATCGCTGGGGTATGAGGAGGTTACCGAAAAATCGATTACAGCGAAATTCCCATTGATAGACGGAGAAAATAGATACATCTTAGCCTGGACGACGACGCCCTGGACGCTTCCAGGGAATGTGGCCTTGGCTGTGGGACCGGATATTCTGTATGCCGAAGTAGAACAGGAGATTGAAGGACGCAAAGAGACGTATTATCTGGCCGAGAACAAGCTTGAGGTTCTGAAGGGGAAACATCATCTTATCAGGACTTTCTTGGGCAAGGAGATGGAGGGCTGGGGATACAGGCCCCTGTTTGATTTCGTGAACCTTGCGGACGAGGAACATCCAGCGTATTACGCGGCTCTGGCGGAGTTTGTGACGACGGACGAGGGAACGGGCGTCGTCCACACAGCCGTGATGTACGGTGAAGACGATTATCGGCTGGGCATGCAGATCGGTTTGCCCGCAAAGCATACGGTTGATGAAAAGGGCCGCTTCAACGAGAGGGTCCCTCTCTGGAAGGGGCGGTATGTGAAAGAACCGGAGCTGGAAGCGGAACTCGTTCAGTATCTTCGGGAAAAGGGGAGGCTGTACAGCGAGGAATTGTACACGCATTCCTATCCACACTGCTGGCGCTGTGACTCGCCGCTTCTCTATTATGCGAAGAAATCTTGGTACCTGAAGACGACTCAAGTCAAGGATGCACTCGTTGAGAACAACCGTAAAATCCGTTGGTATCCGTCAGAAGTGGGTGAGGGAAGGTTCGGGCAGTGGCTTGAAAACAATGTGGACTGGGCGCTTTCCCGGGATCGATACTGGGGGACACCCCTGAACATTTGGGTTTGTGAAAAATGCCATAAACAAACGGTCGTGGAGAGCGTGGAGTCGTTGAAAAAACTTTCTGGTTTGGATCGATTCGAAGACCTGCATAAACCTTACATCGACGAAATCCGATTCACGTGTCCCGAATGCGATGGCGAGATGGCAAGAACCTCAGAAGTCATCGACTGCTGGTTCGATTCCGGAGCGATGCCGTACGGACAGTTTCACTATCCTTTCGAGAACGATGTTCTTTTCAAGAATAACTTTCCCGCTGATTTCATCTCCGAGGGCGTGGATCAGACGCGAGGGTGGTTCTACTCACTCCTTGCGATTTCAACGATTATCTCGGGACGCTCTTCTTACAAGAGCTGTGTATCGGTTGAGATGATCTTGGACAAAGAAGGCCAGAAAATGTCCAAATCGCGGGGGAATGTGATCGATCCGTTTCACATCCTGGACAACGAGGGTGCGGATGCGCTGAGGTGGTACCTTTTTACGGTAAGTCCGCCTTGGGTTCCGACAAAGTTCGACCGCGAAGGCGTTCGGGAAGTCATGCGGAAATTTTTCGGAACGCTGACGAATACATACAGCTTTTTTATCCTGTATGCCAACATCGATGAATTCTCCTACGATAGAAATCCTATTCCTGTGAAAGAACGGCCAGAGATCGACCGCTGGCTGATTTCGACGTTGAATTCTCTAGTTCAAAAAATGAAGGTCTATCTGTCCAGATATGATGTCACAAAAGCGGCTCGAACGATCCAGGATTTTGTGATTGACGATCTTTCCAATTGGTACGTACGCAGGAATCGTCGAAGATTTTGGAAAGCGGAGATGGGAGAGGAAAAATTGGCTGCCTATCAAACGCTGTTTGAAGTGTTGATGGCGGTGGCCAAGCTTGTGGCCCCGTTTGTTCCTTTCCTCGCGGAAGACATCTACCGCAACCTGAATGCTGACGGATACGAAGAGTGGGAGAGTGTTCATCTTGCGTTCTATCCGGATCCGGAGGATGGTCGCTTCCGATTTTCAGATAAGGATTTGGAGGATCGGATGCGGCTCGCGCGAGAGGTTGTCTCTCTCTGTCGGTCGGCGAGGAATAAGGCCGGCATCCGTGTACGACAACCCCTCGAAAGGACGATCGTTGTCGTGTCGAGCGAACGCATCAAGGAAGCGATTCGGGCGTTGGAAGGAATCATCAAGGAGGAAGTCAACGTCCGGAGGTTGGAATTCACTGACAACGTCTCGGAGCTATCGGAGAGGCGTGCGAAGCCTGTTTTCAAGGAATTGGGACCGAAATTCGGTCCGCAAGTGAATCAGGCTGCGGAAATCATTCGAGGCTTTTCAACTGACGAGATCAGACGCTTGGAACAAGGGGAAAAAATCCGCATCAGTTTGGGAAAAGGAAAGCACTTCGACGTTGAATCGAAGGACGTGGAGATATTCGAAGAACCGATGCAATCTCTTGTGGTGGAATCGAACGGAGAGCTGACCGTCGCTTTGGATATAAAATTAAGTGAGGAGCTGATCACCGACGGATTGGCAAGAGAATTCGTTAACCGGATCCAGCATATGAGGAAAGAAGCGGAATTTCAAGTAACGGATCGTATTTGTGTGTACTTTGAAGCTTCGCCCAATCTGCACAGGGCGGTTCTCAATAAGGCAGATTATGTACAAGAAGAAGTCCTGGCTGTTTCTTTAATCGACCATTTTGAGGAGGGCGAATACAACCGCGAATGGCAGATGGACGGTGAACGTGTTCGTCTTGGTATCGGACGAATCCAGCGTTGAGGATACATAGGGTCGACCGATATGAATGAAAAGGAGAATTTTAATGAACAAGAAAGAAACCAACCGTTATAAAAAATTATTACTGAAGAAACGTAAAGAACTTATGAGTCAGATGGAATTCATCAAGGAAGTAGAGATGGAGTCGACGACTAAGGAAGCTTCAGGGGACCATTCTTCTTACGCATTCCACATGGCAGACCAGGGTACGGATACGATGGAGAAAGAAAAAAATTTTTTCTATGCCCAGCGTGACGGGCGTCTCCTTTATCATATCGATAAAGCCTTCGAAAGGATCGAGAATGGCACGTTCGGAGCATGCGACAGTTGCGGCAATCCAATCTCTAAAGAACGGCTTGAAGCCGTACCCCACGCCCGGCTTTGCATTGCATGCAAATCGAACGAAGAAAAAATCGATAAGGCCTCTCAGGGATCTGAGGAGGTCGTATGAGGATAGGGATTATTTTCGGAATCGCCGTTATTCTGGATCAAACGACAAAAGCGTTAATTCGTGCGACGATGGTCATCGGCGAATCTTTTTCCGTTGTAGGTCAGGTTGTGAGGATCACTTATGTTGAAAATCCCGGCATTGCTTTTGGCATCCGTGTTGGGAATGGATTCGTGTTTACGTTGCTATCGATTTTCGCCAGCATCGGTGTCGTCGTATACCTCATCACCCATTGGGATGAGGGGAACGGCGTGAAAAGCGGATTGGCTCTCATTCTTGGCGGCGCGTGCGGTAATCTTATTGATCGTATTCTGTATCGACAGGTCGTGGATTTTGTCGATGTGGGTATCAGCGAGCTCAGATGGCCCGTGTTCAATGTGGCTGATTCGGCTGTGGTTGTCGGAATGATTATTTTCTTTATTTCACTGTATCTAACCGAAAAGAAGAAGGGGAAAATGCTGCCGGAAATGGAAGAAGAGATCGGTTAGCCCCGTTTCAGCCTATGAATAGCGGAGCTGAAAAGCGTATAGTTCGCATCATCTTTTAGACTTGGATATGGCGTTTGGGGATATTCGCGTGCAAGGACAGCTTCTTGAGATATTGGTCTCAGAGAATAAAGAGAAAGAAAGATTAGATACGTTTTTATCGAGGGAAATCAGTCGGGTATCGAGGAGTCAGATTCAGAAATTCATTCGGGATGGTTTCGTCAAAGTAAATGGGAAGGAAGCAAAGGCGAACCATCGCGTCCTTCCTTTTGAGAAAATCGAGCTGGTCATTCCGAAGCCCGCTCCATTGGATATCATACCCGAAGATATCCCCTTAGACATGCTTTACGAGGATGATTTTCTTCTTGTTGTGAATAAGCCGGCCGGCATGGTGGTGCATCCGGCTTTCGGTCATTACAGCGGCACGCTGGTCCATGCTCTGGCTGCGCATTGTTCCAATCTGTCGTGTGTGAATGAACCCTATCGTCCCGGGATTGTACACAGGATTGATAAAGATACGTCGGGTGTGTTGGTCGTAGCTAAAGACGATTGGGTACACAGGGAGCTGGCGGATCAGTTCTTCAAGAAGACGGTCATCCGAAGCTATGCAGCTGTCGTTTGGGGAGAATTTAATAAGCGTTCAGGAACCATAGAGACGCTTCTGGCGCGCAGTGTGAAGGATCGGAGGAAGATTCGGGTTACCGCAGAGGGGAAAGATGCGGTCACCCATTTTGAAGTCGTAGAGAGGTTACCGCTGACTTCTCTGATTCGTCTTCGGCTGGAGACGGGCCGGACGCATCAGATTCGAGTCCATTTAGCGCACATCGGTCATCCTGTTTTTGGTGATCCTACATACGGCGGAAGGGGACGACAATTGGGGGGGCTCAACCAATCACAGACTGCTTTGGCAGTCGAACTTTTAAACATGATGCAGCGGCAGGCACTCCACGCAAAAACACTAGGGTTCATCCACCCAAAGACGAAGAAGGAGCTTTGTTTCGAGACCGAATTACCGGAAGATATGAGCGATCTATTGAAGCGTTTGCGAGAAGCGATGGAAGAGGACAACGTATGAATTTATACGAAGTATGGCAAAGAAGGACGGTTGGGATTGTGAAGACTCAGCGTGTTTCAATCTCAGGGACAGAATACCTACCGGCATCCGGATCGGCCATTATCGCTCCCAACCATCTCAATTGGAAGGATATCTTTTTCTTGAGCGCGCTCATTCCTCGCCAAATCCATTATGTGGCGACGTATGAGCTTTTTGATACGAAGCGCTGCTACGAGTACTGTGTGGACTATATGATGCAGAAGGTCGGACGATGGTTCGAAGTCCCTTCGGAGTTTTTAGCGCGGAACATCGCAGGGATTGTTTCGCACAGAGTACGTGCTTTAGGTGCCGTTCCGGTAAATCGTGAGGGGGCGACGAAGGAGATGTTTCAGTCTATCGAGAATAGTCTGAAAAATGGGCAGTTCGTTTGTCTCTTTCCAGAGGGAGGGACTGGTTTTGTTGGCAGGTTGAAGAAGTTTAAGAAAGGCCTTTCGAAGATCGTCTATGACCTCTGGAAAGAAGGGTATGGCCGTATTCCAGTGCTTCCTGCGGCCATCGAAGGAACCAACAAGTTTTATATGCCCAGACGACCGCTTTCACTCAGAATCGGTTCGCCATTGTATATAGAGGATCATATCGAAGTATCTCCAAGGCAAACCTTGATTCGTTTCACGGAGCAGCTATGGCAAGCCGTATACGATCTTTTGTTTGAGAAACTTCCTGACTCGGAATAACTTTCGATCACACTGATTTGGATTTTTCAGGATGTGGAATCGGAGAGGATATCATTTTCCGAAGATGTTGCTTGTTATCAACACGATGTGATGACCTTAAAAGTCACGAAGGCTTAAAATGAAAACAAAAGAATTGGCTGATTTCTTAGATGGTCTTCTGAATATACGAGATGTGGAGGATGAGAGTCTCAACGGATTGCAGGTGGACAACCGCGGTGAAGTGAATCGAATCGGTTTGGTCGTAGATGCCTCGGAGACTTCTTTCGAGAAGGCGAGGGAGATGGGAATCGATTTTCTTTTCGTCCATCATGGCCTTTTCTGGGGCAAGCCAATTCCTCTGAGAGGTCCCTTATATCGCAAAATCAAACTTCTGATCGAATCAGACATCGCCGTGTATGCAGCCCATTTGCCTCTCGATTTGCACCCGGAGTTGGGGAACAACGCGC
>JBDRSZ010000374.1:0-4422 GCA_043824415.1 bacterium
ATCCAGCTCCTTTATAGATGAAGCACAGCTTCGATCTTCATTTGCGTCCCAAGTACAACTTGGGACGCAGAAGTAACATTTCTATCGTCATATAAGAATTCATCCCACGGAATCCCGGAGGTCTCATGAAACATCGAACACCCATTCTAATCGTCCTCTCAATCCTCGTTCATCAAATCGCCTCAGCTCAGGTCGTTGAATCCGAAGAAATCACCGTACCCGAACTCCGCAGCCACGTCGCATACTTGGCGTCCGACTCCCTTAAAGGCCGAAAGCCCGGTACGCCGGAAGACCGCCTGGCTGCAGAATACATCCGAGACTGCTTGGAAAAAAACGGCCTGACACTCCTCGGAGATGGAGGATTCCAGCATTTTCAGGTGGTAACATCCGTGAAGATGGGACGGAACAACCAGCTCTCTATAGGTGCATTCAACGGAGAGCCCGGAAAACATTTCATGCCGCTCTCATTCTCAGCCAGCAGATCTGTAACCGCGACTGTTTTATTCGTCGGCTATGGCTTCGACATCGAAAGCGATACCCTTTCATGGAATGACTACAAGAGCATGGACGTGTCGGGAAAATGGGCCTTGATCCAACTCGGAAGTCCGGAGACCGAAAATCCGAACAGCCTGTTCGCTCCGTTCAGTGCTCTTCGGAAGAAAGCCCTCGTCGCGAAGGATCATGGAGCGGCTGGTGTCCTGTTCATTTCAGGAGTCGGAACCGACCAGGAAGACGCGCTCACACTCCTCTCGTACGATCAGAGCCAGGCCGATGCGGGCATTCCCGTCCTCCACGTCAAAAGGGACATCGCCGACCGGCTCCTGGAAAAATACGACCTGACTGTTGCAGCTCTCGAAAAACGACTGAACGAATCCAGACAGCCCCAGAGTTTTTCGCTCGGCGAGACGGTTACGGGTTCTGCGGAAATCATCATGAACAACGTGACGACGCAGAACATCGTGGCCCTCCTGCCCGGAAGCGATCCCATACTCAAAGACGAGACCATCATCCTGGGCGCGCATTACGATCATCTCGGCCTCGGAGGACCGGGTTCAGGCTCCCGGAAACCCGACACGACCGCCGTGCACAACGGCGCCGATGACAACGGTTCCGGCGTGGCGGCCATCCTCGAGATCGTCGAACAACTTGCGGCCCAAAGACATCTCCTGAAGCGCAGCGTTGTGTGCGTCGCTTTCGGCGCCGAGGAGATGGGAACGGTCGGATCGAGATTTTTCGTGGAGAATCCGCTGATCGACCTGAAGCGAGTTCGACTCATGCTCAACCTCGACATGGTCGGAAGGTTGAATCCCGAGACAAAAACCATATCCGTCGGCGGAACCGGAACGGCTGTGGGATTATTGCAAATCGTTGAAGATCGGATAACGAAGGTCGGACTCAAAGCCTCGTATTCTCCCGAAGGATTCGGTCCGTCGGACCATGCTTCCTTCTACGCGAAGGACATCCCCGTCCTGTCTTTCATGACGAGCATGCACGAAGATTACCACACCCCCGACGACGACGTTGAGAAACTCGACTTTGAAGGAGAGAAAGTGGTCGCCGATCTCATCGCCTCACTCCTCATCGAACTGGCGAATCGTCGGGAAGCTCTGGTTTTCCAGGAAGCAGGCCCCAAGACAAGGCCTGTTGGGCCTCGATTCAAAGTCACCCTCGGCATTATGCCGGACATCGCCGCCTCAGGAATTAAAGGACTCCGCGCCACCGCCGTCATGCCTGGTCGACCGGCTGCTCAGGCGGGAATGAAAAAAGGGGACATCATCGTCGCCATGGAGGGCAAACCCGTGAACGACATTTATGAGTACATGCACCGCCTCTCTGAATTTCGTCCAGGCCAGCGGATCAGCGTCGAGGTTTTGCGTGATGGGAAGAAAGAAATTTTTATCGTCGAACTGTAGGATACGCAATAATCAAGTTGGAGAAATGTCATCATGAAACGAAACAGGATCACATTATCCATCACATCCATTTTTCTTTTTTTCACGATGCTCCATTCACAGGACATCGGGATCGAATTCTACAAAAATTTATCCAAGCTTCCTTATCTGTACTCCAACGTCGAATCATATTATATGTCAAGCTACGACCGTACGGGCGGCAACGATGACGGTTTTCGGGGAACCTATTCGGAGCTTTATACAGATGATAACGGAGAACACGTCATCTTCGAAGAAAAGAAGTCGGGCTGTATCTACAATATGTGGGGCACGGGACCGGAAAAAATCCCCAACTGGGGGCGCATCAAATTCTATTTCGACGGAGAAAAGAAACCGCGGCTCGACTTCGATGCCAACGATTTCTTCTCCGGATTGACCGAACCCTTTATATTCCCGTTAATCAACCATCAATACGTGTCCAGCGGCGGCTTTTCGTCCTGTGTTCCTTTTCCATTCGCCAAAAGTCTGAAGATCACGACAGAGAAAAAACCTTATTTCTACAACATTTACTACCAGCTTTACGACGATGTAAAGCTGAGGACATGGTCTCAGGACACGGATTACAGCGAATTGATCGATCTGTTCGAGCGTTCCGGGAGCGACCCGAAACCGATCCGACCGACCCGTATCGTCCGTCATACGATCACTCTCCCAAAAAGATCGGGACAGGCCGAATCGGAAAACAAAATTCTGTTAGATCTCGACCACGGAGGAACAATACAATATATCAGGATGAATCCTCTATACGAACCCGACATGTACAACCTCAACCACATCTTCATTAAAATGACGTTCGACGACCAGCCTAAGCCGTCAGTGAACGTCCCTATCGGCCCGTTCTTCGGATCCGGCCTGGGCGAGGCTGACGTCCGCGGATTGTTCGTCGGCATGTCTTCCTCCGGCATGTATTACTGTTACTTCCCTATGCCGTTCAAGCAATCCGTCAAGATCGAATTGGAGAATCAAAGTCATCATTCCGGAGGCACTTTTTTCATAGAGATTGGATATGACTCCATCCTCCCCAAATCCCGCGGTGACGTCCCGTTCGGTTATTTCGGGGCCGAGTACCGTAAAGCATGGCCTATCGTGAACGAAGAAGACTACATCCTTTTTCAATACGAAGGCACGGGCGCAGTCGTCGGCCAGGTCATGACCGTCGAGCCAGTGAAGCCTGACGTGAAGCAGTGGTGGGAAGGAGACATGCGTATCACCATCGATGGAGAAGACAAACCGCGCTTTCACGGGACAGGACACGAAGACGAGTACCAGGGCGGCTGGTCTAATTTCTGGATGACCAACCCCTATTCTCTGCCGCTGTACGGATTGCCAAAATCTACAGGATTGATCAACATCACTGGCCAAACCAACGGCTCGGTAACCGTCTACCGTTTCTGGCCGGGAAAAATACCATTCAAAAAATCCATCCTCATCAGCACAGAACACGGGACGGAAAATAAAAAACCGGCGAATTACTCATCCCTTGTGTACTATTATTTTGATCCGAAGAGATGATGAGTACGCGACCGAACAAAATCTCTGAGTCATTGTCCGGTGACGATGCAACATCGAATCTAAAATCGGAGGTTTTATCATGAGCAATATGGCAGTTGGCATCCCCATCGGTCTTGCCGCAGGCATCGGAGTGGGTATCGCGTCGGGTAAAGGGCAGGCTCAGGAAGAGATCGTAAAGAAGATGCGCGAATTTGCTGCGACCCATCAAATGAAGATACAAAACCCATCCGGACAGGCCCTGTCTGTGGACGAATTCATCCTCGATATCGTCGGAGAAACCCAACCCGCTACGAAGAACAAGACTATCATCGTGTCCGTCACCATCGGGATACTTATTCTTCTTTTAGGTGTCGGTGCGTTCCTGTTCTTCTTCCTGAACCGATGATCGAAACAAGCCAATCAGAAAAGGAATCATAATTGTGCGCCACCCCAGCCTCGACATATGGGAAGAGAAATTAAAAAAAGTCCTCGACGAATTAGATGATTTTCTCGAGGACAAATTCGGAGAGGAATACGACCTGCATCCTGTGAGAACTCACCGGGGGAAAACGGCCAACAAAGCCCAGGACGGTTTGTTCGACATCGTCGCAAGCTTTTCCATGGGTGCGGGTTCGCAGTATGGCAAGGGGTACGTCGTCGACGTCCACATAGCCACGCTCGATCAAGTCCCTGAAAAAATTCAGAGGGAAATCGAAGGCATCACCCTCCGAAAATTACGCGCAACGCTTCCGAAGTACTTTCCGGGGAAAAACCTCAATGTCGACAAGGACGGCAACATCATCAAGATACACGGGGACCTGAGCCTGGGAACTTTATAAATTGAATACAAAGAGTATCTCATGAAAAAAATCTCAGTGAATGCGTCCAACCTGTTTTTTTCAATCTCCGTTAATCTCCCCAAATCTCTCTCCTAAGTTCAACTTCCCCTAATCTCCCTCCCAAGTTGAACTTGGGAGGG
>JBDRSZ010000375.1:0-13135 GCA_043824415.1 bacterium
ATTTGACGACAGATGAGATTCATGGGATGTTTCGTCTTGCGAAGGATCTGAAGCAAAAAACAAAAAAGGGGACGGCGCACCCTCTTTTGAAGGGACAGACGCTGGCCATGATTTTCCAGAAGCCGTCCGCGAGGACACGCGTTTCCTTCGAAGTGGGGATGTTTCAGCTGGGCGGCCATGCCCTCTATTTATCGCCTAATGACATCGGTCTGGGCAAACGGGAATCGGCGGCGGATGTGGCGCGCGTGCTCTCACGATACAACGACGGCATTATGGCCCGCGTGTTCGGACATGACATCGTCGAGGAGCTGGGTCGATTCGCCACTGTTCCGGTCATTAACGGCTTATCGGACCTTCTCCAACCCTGTCAGGTGATGGGTGATATGCTGACGATTATCGAACATTTTGATCGCATGGAAGGATTGCACATTGCCTACGCGGGAGACGGCAACAACGTCGTCAATTCCTGGCTGAACATGGCCTCTCGCATTCCGATGTCGCTGCAGTTGGCCATCCCCGAAGGGTACGATCCGGATGATTCGATACTCAGGAAAGCCAAAGAAACAGGAACGAGTGATATTCTCATCATGCGGGATGCAGCGAAAGCCGTTCGGGGAGCCGATGTGATCTACACGGATGTGTGGGCGAGCATGGGTCAGGAGAAGGAGGCAGCCAAACGGAAGAAAGTATTTAAGGCATACCAGGTTAACGAAGCGTTGGTAGCAAAAGCAAATCCTAAAGTGAAAGTGATGCACTGCCTTCCTGCTCACAGGGGAGATGAAATCACGGATGGAGTAATGGACGGTCCTCAATCCATCGTGTTCGATCAAGCTGAGAATCGACTGCACATCCAGAAGGCGATTTTGGTCAGACTGATGAAGAAAGACTGATTCGTTTCGGATGAATACGTTGAGGTTCCCTGGTTGAATCCTGCCGAAGCGGACGAGTCGGATTTCATTCATTGATACTTACTTCAGAAACATATGCCCGCCTTTGGCGGGTTTCATTTAAGAATTATATCTGTGCGAATCAAATGTTGACGGCATGAAGATAC
The DNA here is from genome assembly GCA_043824415.1 of bacterium. Classification (GTDB taxonomy): domain Bacteria; phylum Zhuqueibacterota; class QNDG01; order QNDG01; family DSAB01; genus JBDRSZ01. Next base: position 1,055 of record JBDRSZ010000375.1, read on the forward strand.
TCCATTTTGCGGCTGAGAATTATGCGCGTGTCCCAGGAACGATGGTCAGAGCCGAACGTCGTTTGGGGCATGAGAGTGTTTTAATGACACTTTTCCCGTCTTCACAGGCGACGCGTGATGAGGATGTCTGCTTGCGGCTTCCGTTTGCGGGCAGGAAAAGATATCTTCCATTTTTGAAGCGTCATTTGTTGCAGGAAAGACGGAGCGATTCTTGCCGGAGGAAGAAAGCAGGGACGAATCCGCCCGTATGGGATGTACCCAACGGATTTGTCTCTTTCCTATTTTTAGTCCGGGACAGATTGTGGGAAGGCCGGATTCGGCGCGCTCTCCGATGGATGGGTATTGATACGTTCGATGTCATTTTTCTAGATGGGGGATTGGGATTTTTAAGGAGCGGGAAGATCGCTCAAGAGCTGAAAAAGCAGGAAAAAAAGATTGTCGTCGGCTACTACGGAGGCGATTTACGGTCGCGAGGGATCATCCCTCATGTCGATGCACTTGCCGATTATCGGTTTACTGTGGAATTCGATCACACGATTCTATACCCAGAACTCGAGTATATTTTTGCCCCCTTTGAATGGTCCGCCGTTCCGAAGTCTGTGCATCGGGAGGATGGGATTGTCCGCGTCGGTCATGCCCCGACGAATCGACGCATCAAGGGAACGGATGCCATTCTCGATCAGCTATTCCGATTGAAAGAGCTGCACCCGATTGAGATTGTCCTGATGGAGAATCTGCCTTATGAGGAAGCGTTGGCTTTGAAGGGGAGTTGCGATCTGTTCGTCGATACACTTGGAGAGTTGGGCTATGGCATGAGCGGGCTGGAAGCACTGTCCATGGGAATCCCTACGGCTGTACAACTTCTACCCGATTATGAGAAAATACTTGGGGATCATCCTTTCATTAACGTATCGGAACAAACGCTTGTCGAAAGGCTGATTCCTTTTGTTGAATCAGAGGCATTGAGAAAAGAATTCGGTGAGAAAGGGAAAACCTGGGTTCGGATGACGCACGATCCTTTGAAGGTCGTTGGGAAAATTATGGAAAGAATCGCGGAGGCACCTTCATCATAATTCGATTATCAGCGTATTCCGCATGACTGCTTTCGCATCGAATGTTTCTTTGAATGCGATGAGGTTCATGTTGGGAGTCATGGGATTGGCTGCGGCCGTGTCCTGGGAAACGCCGATATCCACATACCTGTAGCCGTTCTCCTCGGCCCAGCGCACGACCTCGTACATGACGCGATGGATGGGTTTGTATGCGGCGTACTCGTACAGCATCATATTGTAGAAGCAGAGAGCGACTTGTTTATTGCACAGGAAAAGGAGAGAACCCCCGATCGCCTTGTCCTTGTGATAGACGACGAAGAGCTTTAAACGATCGGGGAGGAGGGACTTGAGCCGGAGTAAATCCTCGTAAGAGTGGGTTGGTCGGGCCTGATGCTTGCTCAGGTTTTTCAGGATGATGAGATGGAAGGCATCGTACGCGTCGTTTACTTCCACGCGAAGGGAATCGTCGCGGAGTGTTTTACGAACGTTGTACCGCACCGTGGTTTGGAAACGTTTGATGATCTCTCGTGAAGGATCGATCTGAATGGCGCTCGAGATGTAGTGGGTTTCGTAACGGAATCCCTGCCACAGCATGGCGAAATCGAGGTTTTGGCTGGGATATTTTTCATAGATGAAGGGGGCTGCTGTCAGCATGAATGATTTGATGCCGTTACTCCGGCCGTACTCGAGAAGCGTGGAAACAAGGTCCATGGCATGAGAAAATTTGATATCCGACGTGACGATGGAACCGTAACTCGCTCCGACGGGCGATTCGAAACGTCCCTCTTTGAGCTCGCCGGGCAGCAGAGCGACGATTTTATCGTTTTCGATGAACATCAGGTGGTGGAATGCGAATTTTCCCGGCGTGTGATAATCGAAAAATTTCTGCAGGTGAAACAGAGTACCGTTGTTGGACCGCAGCACGAATGCGTCCCACTTCTGTTTCCATTCTTCAGTGTATTTGACGATCTCCACGCAGCATTTCCTTTTTAATGGTTCTGATTGGGTGCATAATGAATTGGAACAAGGTATAAAATCGACGGGATTATTTCAACTGTATTGTTGAATTTTTTACTCATTGATATGGAGGTTCAATGCATTGGTTTAATCGGATGATCGTGAACATTTTACCGTTTTTCCCAAAATCCTTCATCTGGCTATTTTCCCGCAGATACATTGCGGGTAAATCACTCTCCGATGGAGTGGGCGTGACGAAGGAACTCAACCGTTTGGGATGCCGAGCGACGGTCGATGTTTTGGGGGAGGAAATTACGACTCGAGAGGAAGCCGTCGGATTCAAGGAAGCGTCGATCCGTGTGCTGGAAGCTATTGCTGCGGAACGGCTGGATGCGAACCTTTCGCTCAAGCTCACGTCGATGGGATTACGGATCGACAAGGAGTTGTGTTTCCAGAATGTGAAAGAAATCGTGGATCGAGCGCGGCAGCTTTCCAATTTCGTCCGTATCGACATGGAGGATTCGACGCGTACGAGCGATACGCTCGACATTTACCGGAGGCTGAGAAAAGAGTACGATAATGTGGGAATCGTTATTCAGGCGTATTTGAAACGAAGCCGATCCGATGTCCAAAGTCTCATCGACGATGGTATCGCCCATTTACGCATTTGCAAGGGGATTTATAAGGAATCTCCGGATATAGCCTTTAAGGATAAAGGGATCATTCGGGAGAATTATTTTGCATTGATACGGATGATGCTCGAGTCGGGCTGTCTTGTGGGGATTGCCACGCACGATAAGGTCCTTGTAGAGAGATCTGTTGACCTGCTCAGATCGATGGAGATTCCTAAAACGATGTACGAATTCCAGATGCTTTTGGGCGTTACGGAGAATCTGAGAGCCGATCTTGTCTCTCGTGGGCATCCTTTGAGAGTTTACATCCCTTATGGAGAGGCGTGGTACGGATACAGCATCCGACGCCTGAAGGAGAATCCGAAGATCGCCGGACACATCATCAAGAACATTTTCATTCGAGGATAGAACTGTGACGAAAGAGGAAAAGTATATCGCTTCCACCCGCGAGATTGAGATTCGTCTGGAAAGAGGGGGAGACTTAATTGCGGATTTAGGGAACATTGCCGCTGTTTTAAAGAAACGGCTGGATTTTTTCTGGGTTGGATTCTATTTCTTCCGCGAGAATCATCTCGTACTGGGACCTTTTCAGGGGACGCCGGCGTGTGTCTTTCTCGCAATCGCCAAGGGTGTCTGCGGAACATGCGCCCAGAAAAAAGAAACGATCCTCGTGCCGGACGTGGCTCTATTCCCGGGACATGTGGCCTGCGATCCTAATTCGAAGTCGGAAATCGTGATCCCTCTTTTTGATCAATCCGGATCGTTGAGGGGCGTTCTCGACGCGGACAGCGATGCTTTAAACGCATTCGATGATGTCGATAAAATCCATCTTGAGAAAATCGGGAAATTGATCGAACCGTGCTGGGATGAGGGGCGATAGAAATTTTTCATGAGTAGGGGCGAAGCATTCTGTCTACTGTTGTAAGAATTGTATTAAAATTACATGCTGAATGCTTCGTCCTTGCAAGATCCCATGAATATGATTTACGATCCTAAAAAGCATCATCGACGATCCATACGGTTGAAGGGTTATGATTATTCTCAGCCGGGAGCCTATTTTATAACCGTGTGTTCACAAAACAGAGAATGCATATTTGGTACAATACAAGACGATAAAATGATATTGAATCGATTTGGCCAGGTTGTAGAAGAAAAATGGAATAATATCCCAAAACATTTTCCCCATACACGGAATGATACGTTGGGCGTGATGCCAAATCATATTCACGGTATCATTTTTATTATTGATTTAGGGGCGAAGCATTCAATGCCTAATTTTTCATGCTATTCTAATAACACCATTCTGAATGCTTCGCCCCTACAAGGACGACCGCGCGGCACAAAATCCGGATCATTATCTGCAAACATGCAAAATTACCTGTCGGTCACAACCCGAAAAATCAACCAATTGAGGCGCACGCCAGGCGCCCAATTGTGGCAGCGTAATTATTATAAACACATCATCAGGAATGAAAAAGATTTGAACAAGATCCGTGAATATATCATCCACAACGCCCTGAAATGGGAATTGGATAGAAATCATCCGAATCATTGGAAGTGAGATATTTTTCATGATGCGAAGACAGAAACAGTCTCATCGGATTTTTATTGGCTTCTTATTGGTCGGTTGTAATACTGTAAGTTATGCTCAGGATCGTGTGATCCTTTCCCGCGTGAATGGGCCGGTGACCTTAGACGGGATGAGCACCGAGCCGGCGTGGGAGGGCATCGAGTCCCTGCCGATGATAATGCACTCGCCTACGTTCGGGAATCCGCCGACGGAGAAGACGGAAATCCTCATCGGATACGATGATACGTACCTGTACGTGGCAGGCCGATTGAACATGAGCGACCCGAAGAACGTCAAATCGACGTCGAAGAAACGGGATTTCATGGGGGGGAACAGCGATTGGTTCGGGATCATCCTGGATACGTTCAACGACAAAGAGAACGGCATGGGTTTTTTTACAACGCCAGCCGGACTGCGGATGGACGCCACCGTGTTCAACGACGCGGTGGGTGAGATGCCCATGAATATCAGCTGGAACACGTTCTGGGATGTGAAGACGGTCGTCAATAACGAGGGATGGTTCGCGGAGATTCGGATTCCTTTTTCGAGTCTCCGTTTTCAGGAAATCGATGGAAAGATCGTCATGGGATTCATCGTATGGCAGTGGATGGCCGGAAAGAACGAGCAGCTAATCTACCCGGCTATCCCGCCCGATTGGGGCCCGTGGAGTTCATGGAAGCCGTCTCTGGCTCAGGAAGTCGTTCTTGAGGGTATTCAAAGTCGGAGTCCTTTGTATATTGCACCATATCTGTTGGGAGGGCACCAAGTGCTCAATGAACTCAACGATGAAGAGACGGCTTACGAACGAAAGCAAGAGCCTGAGTTTGAAGTCGGCCTGGACGTGAAGTACGGGTTGACGAGCAACCTGACGCTGGATATGTCCCTGAACACAGACTTCGCTCAGGTGGAGGCAGACGACGAACAGATCAACTTGACACGATACTCTCTTTTCTTCCCGGAGAAGCGGCTTTTCTTCCAGGAGCGGTCGAGTAATTTCGATTTCGAACTGGGCGGTCCGCAGAAACTTTTTTACAGCCGTCGCATTGGCATTCATGAAGACACACCGGTCCGCATTATAGGAGGCGCCCGGATTGTCGGACGGCTCGGTCGATGGGATGTGGGAATGATGGATATGCAGACGGCCCGTACGGAAGACATGGCGTCAGAGAACTTCGGCGTCATCCGGTTGCGCCGACAGGTGATTAATCCGAATACGTACGTCGGCGGCATCGTGACATCGCGTACGAGCACGGACGGGCAGTACAACATCGCTTACGGATTGGACGGGATTTTTCGGATTTTCGGCCTCGATTATCTCAAGATACATTGGACCCAAACGTTCGACGATAGCCTTTCAAACAATCCGCTATCTCTCACTCCCAGTCGGATGAGTTTCAATTGGGAAAAAAGAACTATGAAGGGATTCGCATACGATCTGGGATTGTCCCGAACGGGCGAAGATTTCGATCCTGGCATGGGTTTTATCTTGCGGAACGGCTATACACGGATAGGCGACCGCCTCTTGTACGGCTGGATTTCGGGAGAACGATCTCCTCTCCAGCGGCACGATGTCTTTCTGCAGGGTTTCTGGGTGCGACGGAACAGCGATAGAAAAACAGAATCCGCGGAGTTGGGGCCGGGGTGGGAGTTCATGACGAAGGCGAGCTGTATGGGAAAATTCGAGGCCAAGATGTACTACGAAGACTTGATGGATACGCTCGAATTTTCCGACGATGTGAACATACCTGCGGGCGGATATCTATTTTACGGATTCAAGGGCATGTTTCATACGCCCATGGGTTATTTTCTTTATGCATTGATTAATTTGGACGCGGGTTCGTTCTACGACGGATGGCGCGTTTCAGCGAACGTCATGCCCACGTGGAGTATCTCGTCGAATTTTGAGCTGAGCGGTTTTTACGAATACAATCGGGTGTCGTTTGCCGGCAGGAACCAGGAGCTGACGGCTCATGTCGGAAGACTCCGCGCTACGTGGATGCTGAGCACCGCCATGTCGTTCACGGCGTTTGTTCAGTACAACAGCGCTGACGATGCAGTCGTCGCGAACGTCCGGTTTCGATACAACCCGCGCGAGGGAAACGACCTATATCTGGTGTACGATGGAGGGTATAATTTTGACCGATACCGTGAAATTCCTGTATTACCGTCGATGAGCAACCGAACAGTGCTATTAAAATATACGTACACATTTGTGTTGTAACAGTATTCCATTGTCCGATTTTTATTAAACAGAAGGAGGTCGAGTGATGAAGAAGCGTAACTTTCTCCTCATTTTTGCAGCCTTATGCGTTTGCTCTTCTGTGCTCGTGTCACAGGAGCCGTACAAGCATCCGCCGCAGGAGGTCATCGACATCGTCGATGCACCGCCGACTCCGCGGGCGGTTCTCAGTCCGACGGGACGATTCCTCATGCTGGCGGAGTATGAGGCCATGCCGTCCATCGCAACCATGGCCCAGCCCCTGCTGAGGATTGCGGGGACGCGAATCACGCCACAAAACAACAGCCGCATGCAGACCCTGTTTTATACGGGACTAGTCCTCAAGGATTTGAAGGACGGGACGAGCCGTCGCGTCGCGCTTCCGGAAGGAGTCAAGATGGGAGCTCCGAGCTGGTCGTACGACGACCGATGGATCGCCTTCACGCGTTACTTGGATGACGGCGTCGAACTCTGGATTGTGGACTCCGAATCTTGTAAAGCAACGGCGCTGACAGGTGCTTGCATCAACGTGACGATAGGCAGAGGCTTCCGGTGGATGCCGGATAACAAACGCCTGTTGGCCGATTTCATTTTGGATGACCGCGGAAATCCGCCGGAGGCGCCTTCCGTTCCCGTGGGACCGACGATTCAGGAAACGTCTGGAAAGTTCTCCAAAGAATGGACGTACCAGGACCTGCTGCAGAATTCCCACGATGAGGATTTGTTCGATTATTACACGACATCTCAGCTTATGGAGATCGACGTGCAGACCGGAAGCAGCCGGTCGGTGGGTCCTCCGGGCATTTACGAATACGCAATCCCATCGCCGGATGGGAAGTACATCCTCGTTCACAAGATCAAGAAACCATACTCGTACATGGTTCCCTATTCCCGGTTTACGCACACCGTCGAGGTCTGGGACAGGGATGGCAATCTGGTGCATCTGCTGGCCGATCTTCCGTTGGCGGACGAGGTCCCGATGCGGGGCGTGGAAACGGGCGTCCGGTCGATCGAATGGCGGCCCCTTGAACCGGCCACGCTGGTGTGGGCGGAGGCTTTGGACGGAGGTGACCCGGAAAATGATGTCCCCCACCGCGACAAGATCATGACGCTCTCCGCGCCATTCAAATCCGATCCGAAGGAGGTCATCCGAATCACGCATCGGTATTCAGGGATTTCCTGGTTAGAGAAGAAGGGCGCGGCCTTTGTTACGGAGTACGACTGGAAGCGGCGCTGGAGAACGACGTATTCAATAGATTTCGACCGTCCGAAAGTCATACCGAAAAAGATCTTCGATATCAACACCCAAGATCGATACAATGATCCGGGGTATCCCGTTTCTAAAACGTTAAAAAACGGGGTTGATGTCGTTCTCCAGGATAAGGACTGGATTTACCTTTCGGGGAGCGGCGCTTCCCCGAAGGGTGATTTGCCGTTCCTGGATAAAATGAACCTAAAATCGATGAAGAAGGAGCGTCTTTATCGTTGCGCTGAGAACAGCTACGAGACCTTTTCCGATTTCGTGGGGGACAAGAAAGATCGGATCATCACGCAGTATGAATCGAAGACGGAGCCTCCCAACTACTTCATCGTCGACCTGAAGACGAAAAAACGCAGCGCCCTGACGGAATTTAAGGATCCAGCGCCCCAGCTCACAGGACTGACGAAGGAGCTGATCAAGTATAAGCGTGCGGATGGCGTGGATCTCTCGGGGACGCTCTACCTTCCGCCCGACTACAAAGAGGGTCAGAGGCTTCCGCTCGTCATCTGGGCCTATCCGATCGAGTACAGCGATCCGAGTGTCGCCGGTCAGGTGAGGGGCTCTCCGCATCGGTTCACGTTTTTCAGGGGGACGTCGCAGCTCTTTTTCGTGACGCAGGGGTATGCTCTTCTGGACGGAGCGCAGATGCCCGTTGTCGGAGATCCGAAGACGATGAACGATACGTTCATCGACCAGATCGTGGGCAGCGCCAAGGCCGCCATCGACAAGCTGGACGAGATGGGCGTCATCGACCCGAAGCGCGTGGGCGTGGGCGGACACAGCTACGGCGCGTTTATGACCGCGAATTTGCTGGCCCACTGCGATCTGTTCGCAGCCGGCCTTGCACGCAGCGGCGCGTACAACCGGACGCTGACGCCGTTTGGATTCCAGAGCGAGCGGAGGACGTTCTGGGAGGTGCCGGAGATCTACTTCAAGCTTTCGCCGTTTATGCATGCGAACAAGATCAACGAGCCGATTCTCCTCATTCATGGAGAGGCGGACAACAACTCGGGCACGTTCCCCATTCAGTCGCAGAGAATGTACCATGCGCTTAAGGGTCACGGCGCGACGACTCGGCTCGTCATGCTTCCCCACGAGAGCCACGGATACCGGGCAAGGGAGTCGGTGCTCCACGTCTTAGCGGAAATGTTCGAGTGGATGGATACGTATGTGAAAAACAGGTAAGCAAGGTTTGGGTGAGTAAGTGGACTCCATTTTGAAAGTGGAGTCCACTTGTCCTTACGCGTGAGGCAGCAAACGATCCAGAAAATGAAACTTCTTCAAGGTCCTGAGAATCATGAATGTGGTTTCCTCCTTTGTTGGAGGCGGACATGCATTCTTCCGATTTTCCTGCCAGAAGCCGTCTGATTTCTGCTCGCGGATGAGGAGGGGAATGGGACGAAGGGTCAGAAATGTAGACAAAGGATGCGTGATTCTTTCCAAGATACCGAAAGCGGTCGACAAATAAGCATCGCCCCACGTTCCGATGGCGCTTTGAAGTCCCATCCATGAGAGCGTGACGTTTGCCTCGAAGTTCGAACGGGGGAATTCTGGATGGAACGATAAGGCCCTCTTAATAACGAAAGCACATTCGCCCGTGCTTCGGAAGCGCTTGACGAGCAGCGCTCTTCGGTTTCCGATGTCCATGCCGGATAGATAATGGTTGTCGCAAGTGATATTTGCGAATAACCTATAGTCGGGTTGTAGACGCCACATTGGGAATCGATTGAAATCGATGGGCTGGGACGAATCAGGCACGAAGTTCTTTTCTCTGGTGTCAAAATATCCGCACCCGCACCAACCTCCTTTTTCACTCATTGCAAGAAGCGTATTGATTGCTCTCACGACGCGATTCTCTTTGTGCAGGCCGCATCGCAGGAGCGCCTCGATGGCGATGCCGGATGTCCAGGTCAACCGTAGCTCACACGGCACGGCGGAAACGCTCGACAGGACGTCTCTGTCCTGCAGATACTTTTTTGCTTCATTATCGGTAGTTCTTCTGTGAGGTCTGCCAGACTTGCCCCGTTTCTGGTTTTCTTTCCAGGCGTTGAACCGATGGATGAGTTTTTCGGAGAGCATGAACAACCCGGGAAAGCCGATGGGTTCTGTGGTGGTGAGCAGCCACTTTACGCCTTTCTCGACGGTTTCTTCCTCGAGGGTGGCTCCGGCTTCGATGAGCCGTATAAGATGAAAGGCTGTGGTCATGGAATTCTCATCCCAGCTGCCGTTGCCGAGCTGACTTTCAGCGAGATGTTGTCTGTAGGAAGATATGGTCTCCGCGTCGTTTTTCGTGAACCCAATTCGGAATTTTTTCCGTGCAAGAGATCCGATTCTTCCATCCATGCTCCGGAACGGTTTAAGAGGATCGTGGCGGAACGTTCCTAAAAGTGAGAGCATCTGCTCGAGGCTGTCGCGTGTGATTTTCTCGAAATCAGTGAAGACCGAGCAGCTTCTCCTGACCGTGTCGGTATCGAACGCATCGATGATATAGATGCCAGGGACTGTGGTCAGACGCTCGGTGAGTTGAAGTCTCTTGAAAAAGTATTTTCCTTCCCTTTCTGTGATGCAATGGGCATCGCCGGAAGCGAATCCCAAACGATCTCGCACCCACTGAGGGATTTCGGATTTTGGGCCGCCCGATTCACCCGGTATCATTCTTATTTCTTTGCCTTGTTTGAAATCGATGCCGCCATAGCCGGAGAAGAAATGCCTCCAATCCTCTTTATTAATTTTTAACGACTGCCGAGAGTTTCCGGTAATGATAATCCGCTCTGAACTTGGAATGAACTGCTTTTGAAGAAGATCATTCAGGTCTTTGAATGTGAATCTGTTGTCAGAGTTTTCCATGCGACATCCATGTTTGTTCAAGTGGGCTCCACTTTAAAAGAGGAGCCCACTTAATCGGTTTTGCTCAATCCAATCCCAACACCGTTCGATAGCCAGGAATATCCAGAAATCCGTGGCCGCTGATGTTGAAGGCGATGACTTTCTTCTCGCCCGTCTCTTTGCACTTTTTTGCTTCATCGATGGCGCAGCAAACGGAGTAGGCCGATTCCGGTGCGGGCAACCAGCCTTCGGATTCCATGAAGATTTTGGCGCTTTCGAACACTTTTCTCTCATCGCCCGGATAGGCGACGGTGTCAATGTAGCCCTTGTTCCTCAATAGGCTGAGGATGGGGGAGCAGCCGTGATAGCGCAGCCCGTCTCCTTTGATGGGTTGCATGTCGCTTTTGTGTCCGAGCGTGTACATCTTCAGCATGGGCGTGATTTCAGCGTAGTCGGCGAAGTCGTACTCGTACGTTCCCTGCAGGTTGGGCGCGACCTGACTCTGGGCTGCGATGAATTGTATTTTTTTTCCTTTTTTCAGCACATCCCCCACGAATGGCAGGACGAATCCTCCGAAGTTCGACCCACCGCCGAGGCATGAGATCATAACGTCAGGATAATCGTCGAAGATTTCGAACTGCTTCTGGGTTTCCAGACCGATGATCGTCTGGTGCATGAGCACGTGGTTGAGAACGGAACCAAGGCTGTACGTGGCTTTCGGATCTTTGCTCGAATCCTCCAATCCTTCGGAAATGGCAATCCCGAGTGATCCGACGTGTTCCGGGTTTTTATCGTACAGTGTCTTTCCGAATTCCGTCATCGGACTGGGCGAGGCGTGAACGTCTGCGCCCAACAGATTCATGAAGGACAGGCGGTCTTTTTTCCAATTGAAAACGCTGCGCACCCAGAAGACTGTGCATTTTAAACCGGTGATGGCCGCTGCGTACGACAGCGCCGTGCCCCACTGGCCCGCGCCGGTTTCGGTGGTCACTCTTTCGAATCCCTGCTGTTTGGCGTACCAGCACTGGGCGAGGGCGGTGTTCACTTTGTGGCTTCCGGTCGGGCTAAAGAATTCGCTTTTGTAGTAGAGCTTCGCCGGCGTGCCGAGTCTTTTCTCCAAATTCGTCGCACGGAAAAGGGGCCTGGGCCTTCCCGCCTTGGCGAAAAGATCCATGATGCCGCCTGGGATTTCGATCCAGTTTTCGTTGGAGAATTCCTGCTTCAGGCATTCGCTGATCATCAGATTGGGCAAGTTCTGCACGCGAGACGGGCCGTCCTCCGGGTCCTTTGGCGGCGGCAATGGCTCGGGCAGGTCGGGGATGATGTTGTACCATTGGGTCGGCAGATCATCGTACTTCAGGTTCACCATGTGTTTCATTGTTGTCTCCTCGTTTTGGGGATGTCGATCATATTGAGTATTTGGCCAAAAAATGCGATGCTATTTTTCTGGTCTTGGGACTTCGACAATTTTTCAGCTGTTCGACAAAGGCGATGATTTTTTCTTTTTTCGGGTAACGATCGAAATACACTTCGAACGACTGAATCGCACCGGCCTTGATGAGGTC
>JBDRSZ010000376.1:0-6250 GCA_043824415.1 bacterium
ACAAGAGTACAACATAGAAGAGATCATAGAATGAAGCGAAAGGGTATATTGTCCTATGATGGGATACCAGCCTATTCCGAACAGTATAACCGATTGGAATCAAAGAGATGGAGGAACGCGTGTCTGTAGCTATTATTATCCCAGCATACAATGAAGAAAATACGATCGGCAACGTCGTTAGGGAATTTCATCGGGCTTTGCCTGAGGCCGAAATTGTAGTGGGAGACAACAACAGCCGGGATGGGACGGCCGATCGAGCGAGGAAGGCGGGCGCCCGTGTCATCCTCTGCGAGCATCAGGGAAAGGGGAGCACCGTACGGAAGCTTTTAGAAAACGTGGATGCGGATATTTACATCATGGTCGACGGGGATGAAACGTACAGCGCCTCCAACTTGACGGAACTTGTCGATCTCGTGCGTGCGGGAGGAGCGGACATGGTCGTGGGCGCCAGGATGCAAGTCTCTAAAAAATCGTTTTCCCTCTCTCATAAGATCGGTAATAGTATTCTGACAATGATACTCAACCGAATTTTTAAAGTCAAGCTGAAGGATATCCTCTCGGGTTATCGCGTGATGAGCAGGAAGCTCGTTGAGCACCTGATTCTTTTGGCTGAAGGGTTTGAAATCGAGACTGAACTGACAATCCGATCTCTTCAGGAGCGGTTTCATATCGTGGAAATTCCTGTCGATTATCGGCGACGGCCGGAGGGTTCTGACTCGAAGTTGAGCACCTGGGGAGACGGATTTTTAATCCTCTACACGATCATCACACTGTTTCGCGATTACAATCCGATGATTTTTTTCGTGATGCTCTCTGCGTTCTTTCTCACGGTCGGCATGGCCATCGGCTTGTATCTTTTTATTCTCTACTTGCAGACGGGTTTGATGCGACGGACCGGATTGGCCATTGTGACAGCCTTGAGCATTATGCTGTCCGCCATCATTTTCTTGATGGGACTGCTCTTGGATTCTTTCAACAATAGCTGGCGCCTGACCCGGGAAAGCATGCGCAGGATTCATCGCTCCTTAAAAAAAGACGGACAGAACTAAAATAGCGGAAAAGAATGATTTTTTGGATTTTTTTGTGCGTTGTTTTTTGCATCGTGGGAACGTACGCGGGTTATACACTCCTGTGCCGGACTGCCGCACAGCGCGGCCGCACGCATGTAAAGTCCTTGTACTTTTCTTCAGTGACGCTTCTTATTTGCGCATACAACGAAGAGGCCGTGCTGCCCAAGAAAATGGAGGATATCGCAAAGATCGATTATCCCGAAGAAAAATTGAAGATCCTTTTCGTGAACGACAACTCCACGGATCGGACGCGTCAAGTGATTTTGGAAGCGATCCCCGAATCACGGTTCGAGATGGAAGTCATCGACAGCGAATACCCGCGCGGCAAGACGAACGCATTGAATTATGCGTACGGGCGTCTCTCCACTGAGATCACGTTCCAGACGGATGCGGATACGTTCCTCCATCCACAGGCTGTTCGCGAGCTCGTCCAGAATTTCGCCGATCCTAATGTCGGGGGCGCGAACGGAGCGATCAGGATTTACTCTTCGAAACCGGAAGGCCAGTTGGCACGACATGAGGATTTGTACAGAAAGTTTTACGATCTCTGGCGGAAGGGCGAATCGGCCATCGATTCAATCTCCATCTGCAACGGATGCATCATTGCGTTTCGGACGGCGCTCGTCCGCGATGTGAGGCTCCGGTCCATGGCCGACGATACGGAATTATTATTCGAGGTCATCCGCAAGGGGAAGCGTGTCGTATACGATGATTCAGCGTTGGCCTATGAAACGATTCCCACGAAAGCTTCCGAACGGTTCTTCCAGAAAATGCGCCGGAGCAAGGGTCTGTTCCAAGTCTATTTGAGGAATATCCGACTTCTCGGAAAGGGCCGGTTCGGCCGCATTATTTTTCCGTTTGTGCTGGCGCAGATATGCGTTATACCCTATTTGTTTTTTGTAGGTACAGCACTATATATTTGGCTTTCCGCGATGAACCCACTATGGTTACTGCTTCTCGTTGGATTCTTCGTCCCTAAGCTGAACACTACACTGCTGAATGTTGGTGTGACACAACTGCAGTTGGCGCTGAGTCCTTTCCATCGTACCGGAGCCTGGAGGATGATGAAGAGTTCGAGGGATGGTCGATCGCCACATCCTGAGGTCGGTAGAGAGCCGAGATGATGGACATGAAGAAGGTATTAATCATCACGTATGATTGGCCGCCGGCCGGTGGTTCCGGAGTACAGCGCATTCTCAAATTCTGTAAATATCTGCCCGAGTTTGGCTGGAAACCCATCGTTTTGACGGTGGACCGCGGCGAATATCACGCGACGGATGGATTTTTAGCGGAGGATATTCCGGAATCCGCAGAGGTTTTCAAAACGGCTGCGCTGGAACCTCACAGATTCTATAAACGATTCACGGGCATGAAAGCGGATGAAAAAATTCCCGTCGCGGCTGTGACCAAGAAGGATGTCGGGTGGAAAGACAAGATTTCCTTCTGGATCAACACAAATGTGTTCGTGCCCGACACCCGCATCGGTTGGATCCCGTTTGCGGTGAAGGAGGGAAAGAAGATTATCAAGAATCTTTCGATCGATCTGATATTCTCGTCCGCGCCTCCGCCAACGCTTCATCTGATTGCCAAGCGGTTGGCACGATGGAGCGGGCTCAAATGGATCGCTGATTTCCGCGATCCATGGACGGGCATTTATTATTTCACGGATCATCGACGGATGTTCCTGTCGAGGAAGATCGATGAGAGACTGGAACGATCCGTTCTGAGGGATGCAGACGGCGTGGTATCCGTGGGCAATGTGATTCTTGAGGAAGATCTGCGTGTAAAATCGACGGATCGTCAAAAATTTTATTATATACCCAATGGGTACGATGAGGATGATTTTCAAAAATATTTTAAGGATGGCGTGGGCGAGGATTCGAAACGAATATTTCGACTCGTCCATTGCGGCACTGTTTGTGAAAAAAGAGTTCCGGTGAATCTATTCAAGACGCTGGACAGGCTTGCACGAGAAGGACTAATCGCCCCGAATGATTTTTCCGTCACGTTCGTGGGCAATGTCACCCCATCTCTGGTCGAGGAATGCAGAAGCTGGAATGTAGAGAAATTCATCACATTCATTCCGTACGTTCCACACCGGGAAATATTTAAGTACATGAGGACGGCTTCGATGCTGCTTCTGCTGATACCCGACACGGATCGCAACGAGGGTATTCTCACAGGGAAGGTGTTCGAGTATTTACGTTCGGGAAAACCGATTATGGGTATGGGTCCGGAAAAGGGGGAGGTCGCTGAGATTGTCCGTCGCACGAAAAGCGGCGTGTTTGTGGGTTACGGAGATTTTGAGAAATTATACCGTCATTTAAAGGAGTCGTTAGGACAATTTCGAAGAGGCGTCCATCTAAAAGGCGGATCGGTTGAGGATGTCGAGAAATTCGATCGGAAGAATCTGACGAAGCAATTGGCGGATGTTTTTAAGACGTGTCTCGAAAAGGTCGATGTATAAAAAAAGTATGCGGATTATGGAGGATCGAAGAAAAACTTTCGTCTGGATCGCGTTGACGGTCTTGGTCGTCTGCGGCGGCTACCTCAGGTTTCACAATTTGGGTAAGCTGGATCTATGGATCGACGAGCCCTATCATGTGTATTCGGCCGAATCGTTGAACGAGAGCGGGCAACCGCTGCTTCCGTCCGGGATGCGTTATAACCGTGCTCTCCTGTATTCGCGTCTCGTGGCGGTATCGTTTCGAATCTTTGGGATCGACGAATTCTCAGTCCGATTTCCGAGTGCCCTTTTCGGCGTTTTGTGTATCCTCCTCATCTTTTTTATCGGTAAGGCGTTGTTCGGGAGACGTGTCGGTTTGCTTGCCGCGTTCTTTTTAGCGTTTTCATACTTTGCTCTGGCGTGGTCCCGGATTTCACGATTCTATACGCTTTTTCAGTTTCTGTATATGCTAGGTGTTTATGTTTTTTACAAAGGGTTTGAATATTCATCCGAATTACCGAAGCTGTTTCAAAAATCACGGTATTTGAAGAGTCTGAAAATTCATTGGGTGTGGCTCATTTCCGGTCTCATCGTCCTTGCTGTGGCCTATGGGGTACATTGGAACACGCTGATGTTTTTTCCTGCTGTGGCATGCTATATCCTCCTACTTGGAATTGCGAGCTTCGTGCAGTATGATTTGAAAACCGCCCTGCGGACGAAATATGTCTTTTCTTTGGCTGTCATATTATTGATCGCGATTTTTGGTATCTTATTCCTCGACTTTCTTGGATATATAAATTTTGCCTTTTCGTACCGGCCGGATTGGGCCGATGCCGCGAAATTTCAGGATCGATATTTCTATTACGATTTTCTGACATCGAATACGATGTTTCCTCAGAGTGCGTTCTTTCTCATGGGCGTCATCCACATTTTCACGAGGATGGATAAAAAGGCGTTCTTTATATTCATTCAATTTGCCGTCCCGTTTGGTATTACTTCTCTGATATTCTCCTATAAATTGTCGAATTATATTTTTCAGGTGTATCCATTTTTTTTAATCCTGGGCGCTTACGGCATCATCAACTTCTATGATGACGAGGTCAGGATTCTCGCCCGAAAGCTCTCCCATTTTTCCTCAAGCTTTCCGAAATCGTATCCGGGGATTGTCAAGCGGATGGTATTCATCGTCCTCTTTGCATGGATTCCTTTGACGATTTGGTTTAAATTGGGAATCCGATTCCCGGATTTGAAGGCGGGAGAGTATAACTTGGTCTATACGCATGATCACTGGAAATGGGCGGCTGATTATGTGAATCGGAATCGCGTCGAGAAGGACGTGATCATCTCGACGATTCCATTGACCCTCATGTATTACGGTCTCCGGAGCGATTACAACCTGAGTCATGGGTTGAATTCTACGGCCAAGCAGATGGGATTCATAGATGACCAGGGAAGACCGCTGGACCCGTATTCAGGCATCCGGACGATCCTGGATGCGGATGATTTACAAAATATCATTCAATCGAGTTCGGGGTGCTGGCTCATCACGGATGAATACACATTGGGTCTGAGAACCGCTGTCCCCGAAGATATCGCACAATTTATCGACACACATTTTCAACTGGTCATGAAGAACGCGACGACTTTCATTTATTCATGGAAAGCCGAGCCGTAGCCATGTACTTGGAAGGATTTATCTATTTGCTAGTCAGTCAAGCCGTTTTTATAGTATGCGGTTTCGTCACGAATTTTGTGCTTGCCCGGTATTTCGGGCCCGAATTGTATGGCACGTACAGTGTGGTATTGTCCTTGTTGACGTGGGTGCAACTTTTTGTGATGTCGGGCGTTCCGTTCGCGCTCCAAAAATATATTGCCGAGCAGACAGAGAAGGCTTACTCCATTAAAAAAAATGGCTATGAAGATTCAGATTGTAAAGATATGAGGGGAGATTTCTGAATCAGAATTTTTTTTCGATTTGAAATATGGTTCCTAATTCATCGATACCGTTTGTCGATTGTGTTGCTTTGTACCGAGTCCTGATTATTTGTAAGATTTCATTTTGTTTTTGTACGGAGTTTCCATAGGTCAGATTGCTGATGTACAGGCTGTTCTCTTTCATTTTACTTAACCATTTTTGAGTATTCCTTATGAGATATTCTTGGTCTGCAGCAAATACGGATTTGTCATCGGAAAGATAGAAAAAAAGACGAGGCAGGACTCCCCTTGACACGTTGTCCACTACAATCTTATAAGATGCGTCAAGTATCTCTTTTTGAGGAGGTGGAATATTATTGCTTGTTTTTTTCATCGAAAATATTCCAATACTTCCTAATATCAATTGACCAATACAGAAGAATATCAATAAGGATACTTTTGCTTTTACAAAATAGAAACGAATCATCAACACGGGGATAAATGCAAAGAAAGGCCATGCCATGCTCAAATATCTGGGTCCCATCGCATGCAGAGGACTGAGACCTAAAATGTATAGAATAACAATCCATCCGGTTATCCATGTGAAGAAATACCATATATCAACAGCCGCTTTATTTCTTTCTTGAATGAAAGGAGTGGACTTTTTTTGTTTTTTGTTGAAAGTGATGAATAGGCCTGCAATGAACAAGATGATAAGAAGGAGGAATAATAGCTTCGAAGGTAGATTATCTCCGAAGAACTGATAGAAAGTCCATCTTATATTATCAAATTTCAGGTTCAGGTCTTCGTATCGAAAGGG
>JBDRSZ010000377.1:0-7833 GCA_043824415.1 bacterium
ATGATTGCATCGACGCGCGAGGCCAGGGGCGAAGATGCTGTGAAACTTCATCCGGAGAAAAAGAATGTTCTGGAAGCCCTGCAAGAACAGAAGTTCAATAAGGACGACATCGATGAGTTCAAGAGGAAGAGTTACGTGGGAGAGGGGAATCAGGGATTGCTCGAAATCCGTCCGTCGCAGGAGCTCGAAAAGGATGCCGAGAAGATGACATTCGTGCAGGAAATCATTCAAGAGGAGAATAAGGATCGGGACATTATCATGGCACGGGTCGTAGAGCTCAATGACAATTTGAAGAAGTCGAAGCGGATGGAGATCCTTGCTATTTTTGCCCGGATGAACCAGGAAAATTCTCCCAAGGGAACGTGGATTCAGGGTCAGGACGGAGGCTGGACGAAGAAGTAGGGTTTTCGTCACTTGTATCAATCGACAGCAGAGTTGAAACACAACCGATTTGTAAATGTATCGAATTCTTAGGCACATTTTTTCCGTCCTGCTCGTCTTCGGAATTTCTTCGCCGCGGGGGGCTTTTTGCGAGGAAGAGCTTTCCGAGATCCGACGGATGACAACCCATCCGGCCATGGATTTTGCGCCTGCCATTTCACCGGACGGCCGATGGCTGGCCTTCACGTCGGAGCGATCCGGGAATTTGGATATCTGGATCAAGGAGATTCCCAGGGGTGGACCCGTTCAGGTGACGATGCACCAAGCCGAGGATGCGTATCCAGCGTGGTCTCCGGATGGAAAACATTTGACTTTCGTGTCCAAACGACGGGACGCACAGGGCGATATCTGGCTTGTCGCGTTGGATATGAGAAGGGGGGGCGCTCCGAAGGGCGTGCCCGAACAGGTGACAGATTATCTGGGAATAGACGCTAAGCCGACATTCTCGCGGGATGGCCGGCGTATTGTCTTTACCTCGGATCGGGATGGAATGCTGAATCTGTGGTCCGTAGAAATCGGGTCGAAGAATACCAGGCGATTGACTACAAGCGGTGGTACGGACCCAACTGCGTCCCCTCTCAGCGATTGGATCGTATTCACTTCTTATCGCTCCCACCCGCAAGGGGATCTCTTGTTAATCGATGAGAAGAATCCGGAAAATGAGGAGACGAAAGGAAGGGCTGCCTATCCGATCACCTGGGGAGAAGCTGTGGACGGAAAGGGCGCGTGGTCGCCGGACGGGAAGGAGGTCGTCTTCCTCCGCTTCGACCGGGATACAAACGGGGATGGCAAGATCGATCCCAATGACAACGGATCTCTTTGGAAGAAACGGTTGTCGGAAGAGGGGGAGATCTTGCCGGAGAGAATCGTCTTGGGGCGGGGCGAGATTCAAATCACGACAGAAGTGTACGACGATTTCGAACCGTGTTGGAGTTCAAAGGGTGAGATTTTGTTTACATCCAACAGGGGGGGAGGGATGGATGTGTGGGCCGTTCCTGAGGAGGGAATCATCGGTAGGCGTCTGACCGCTATCGAACAATACAGTTCTGTTTTTGAACGGTTCGGAACGACAGTCACAAAAGAAGCGCTGTACCAATCCATCTTGGGCTTCCAGAGGGTGCCGGATTATTTTCCGGGAGATTCAGTCTGGGTTGCACGGGCGCTCATCCAAATGGGAGAGGTCTATCATGTGCTCGAGGATCGGATCCGAACAAGAAAAATGTTCGAACGGGTGAGTCGGGATTATACAAGCCAGAAAATGGAGGCAGCACGCGCTGATCTCAAAATTGCATCCTCGGCAGAGGATTCCATCGGCATGCACATCGAACGGTGTCGGAGCATCGTCGAATCCTTCCCCGCGGGGTCCTCGGTTTCAGCGGAAGCTTGGATTGTGCTGGGAGATCTGTTCCGGAAGCAAGGGAATGTCGGAGAGAGTCTTTCGGCTTACGGATCCGTCATTCGACTCTCCCCGAAACTCCGCAACCTGAGAGCTCAGGCACAGCTCAGCATCGGCGATTTATTGAAGGAGGCGGGGCAGGAAGAGACTGCAAGGCAGAGTTATTTTTTGGTGCTCCGCGAATTCGAGGATGTGCCGCTTTGGAGGCAAAGGGCGATAGCCCGGCTGTTGGATTTCGTTGGGGGATCGCTTCAAGATAGAATCCGCGGATACCAGGAGATCGTTCAGGAAGCATCGGAGTTTCCTTCCCTCGCCGCTGAAGCGCAATTGGCGATCGGACGAACACTCGAGGATCATGGATTGCACGCACAAGCGATTCGGGAGCTGGAAAGGGTGGCGGAGATCGCGCCGTCTTTGGCCTGGGCGCATGCTGAGTCAAAAATTCTTCAGGCCAGGATATTCGGGATGATGGGAGATGAACTCAAGGGGCGTCTCTTGCTGGAGGAGGTGATGGGGTCGTATGGGAGCATAGAGGGGGGGAGATTCATTCCGGCGGCAGAGGATGCTCTTTTTTCCCTTTTTTTCCATTCGGCGGAGACGCTGAAGGATTCAGAGGATTTTGTGCTGGCGGAAGCCCGGTATCGCAGGGCGATGCAACTTCGGGAGGATGACATCCGTGTCCATCGGGGGCTGGTCGAGTCCATGTACCATGCAGGAAAAGTCGATGCCATCGTCCTGGAGTATGAGAACGGGTGTAAGGAGAATCCGAACAATCCGATTTATTTGTACGGGCTGGGGCTGGCGCTGTCCTATAAAGGCGAGGACAAGCCCGAGTATTTGAACAAATCGAACATCTACTTGAACCAGGCGCTGGAAGAGAACTACCGCTTGATCTATCCTTACAGAACTCTCGGCTTTAATTACGAATTGTTAGAGCAGATAGCAGAGGAGAAGGCAAGACAGAAGTCCAGTTTGATCGTTCGGATGGGCCGCACTGTGGCGGCTCCTCTTCGGTGGTTAATCGGACTACTCCCCTTCGGGGGGGGAGAGAAAAAAGAGGGATATTATGAAAAGGCCATCGAGGCGCTGACGACTGCGCTGGAGCTGAATGATGAGTCTTCCGATCCGCGAATGGAAGCTCAGCTGGCCCAGAATTTGGCAAACAATTTCTATCATCTTGGGGAATACGGTTATAAGAAAGCATATGAATACTATCAATTACGACTTTCCATAGATACGACGTTTGTCCGGCCCCTGGAGAAGGCTGTTTTTTATGAACGCATGGGTCATTGCGGCGCTATCGTTGAGGATACAGAAAAGGCCGCCCGGGTTCTTCAGAATGCCATCCGGCTGTTCGCCCAAGAAGGACAGGACATGTCCGTTCTTCGAAACGAGCGCATGCTTGCGTTTCTGTACCATTTGGCGGGACGATACGAAGAGGCCATTGTGGTGTATGAAAAGACGGTCGCCCGGGATGAGCGACATGGTCATCGGGACGATGTACAACGGGACTACAGGAACATCGCCTACAATTATTATCTGATGGGGGAACCTGAAGACGCGTTGAAGTATGCCCGCAAGGCGGAGAGCATCCTGCAGAAAAAAGAAATCCCGATAGAGCCTCCGAAAAAAAATTCTCTCCGCGTAGAAGCATTCGGTTTCTCCATCCCTGTCTGGGGGATGGAGGAGATCGGAGGAGCTTCTGCGGAAGGATTTTCACCGGCCGATGAACTGACACTCGTTTACGGGTTGATGAGCAAGAGCCATGAAGCCGTGAAGGCATTTCCGTACGCTGTCGAGTACGAATTGAAGCGACTCGACATTTTCCAGAAGCGGAAGGATCGGCTGGCGGAGCGCATCGCTCTCAATCGTCTTGGGAAACTTGCCTATAAAATGTCCGATTATGAAGAGGCTTGGGCTTATTTCTATCGTTCTTGGGAGGCGTGCAAAAAGAAGAGCGACGTAAGAGGGCGGTTCGTGAATGCGGTGAATTTGGGGAATGTTGCGACGGTTGAACTGTCGCAGCGGAAGGCGGAGGACCATGCAAAAAAAGCGATCGCTTGTTTGGATGAGGAGTTGAAGCGGGTATCGTCCGACGAAAAGAATACAACCGTCGACGAGAGGTTGTCACTGTTCAACACGCTCGGAACGCTTTGGATGCTTTTGGGCAAACGGATAGGACAGGAAGTGGATTCGGAGAATCTCCGCGACTGTATCGGAAAAGCGCTCTCGAAGATAGGATGCTATGAAAGGGCGGGCTCCTATTTTCAGGAATGTCTCGAAACAGCAAAAAGAAACGGGAGATGGCGGGAGGAAGGCATCGTCTTGAAAAATTTGGCGGAGCTGGCCGAGTCTGTGCACGATGACAGTGCGTCGTACGCATATCTCAAAGAAAGTCGTCGACTCTTCGAAAAGGGGGGAGACGAGGAACATCTGTGGCGGGTTTTGTACAGTACGGCCAATCTTTTGATGAAGTCTGCCGACCCGGATTCGGTATTAAAAATCAGAGGAGCCGAGGCGCTTGCCACCTATGAACTTGCGATGGACTGTCTTGAAAATCTGCCCGTTGAAGAAGAGGGGAGCGAGGAGAGATTGTCGGACAGGGACGACAGGTGGCATCTTTACGTCGATGCGGCTTTTGCGATGGTGAAATCCGGATTGGCAGAAAGAGCGCTGGAAACTGTGGAGCGAGGCAGAGAAAAAAGCGCAGCCGACTTCCTGGCCAGACGGCCTCCTCAGCTGAAGCGGGAAAGACATAAAATCGCATGGGGGAATGTGCGGTACGTGCGTTCGAGGCTGCAGGAAGTGCGTCGTCGGATGGCGGAGGAAGAATCGAGACTTCATAGAGAGTCTTCTTTGGCAGGACTGAGGGCACAAGAGGAGAACTACGAGCAGGAATACGGGGAGCTCAGGAGGAAGCTGCGGGATGAGGACGGTGTGCTGGCGTATTTGTCCGGAGCTTTGCCCGTCGATTTGGACGGAGTGCGATCTGTCCTTGCCCAGGACGCAGCTGCCCTTTGCTATCTCGTGGGCTCGGATCGGACACTTCTTTGGGTCGTAGATTCTGATTCGATCCGGGTCGCGGAACTGCCGATTGAAGCGTCGCTCCTTCGGAGTAAGGTCAATGCCTATCTCAACGCATTGGAGGGGGACAGCCTGGACGACCGAATGAGCTGTGAGTTGTACGATAACCTCCTCAGACCGGCTGAGGCGTTCATCGAAAACAAAACCACCCTTATCGTCGTTCCGGACGATTTTTTGTGGAACGTGCCGCTGGGTGCACTGTCGGACGGGAATGAGTACCTCATCGATAAGACGGGCATCACGACTGCATCCAGTTTAACAGCCTACCGGTTGGCCTGGGAGAGGAGAAAGATCAATTTGGAGAATGGCGTGCTCGTGGGGGACGAGCAGGATGAAGACCTTCTTCATTCCTTCGATCGGACGGGCATTAAGACAGAATCTTTCTTGGGACCGCGGGCAACAGAAACAGCATTCCGTGAAGCGCTCAAGTCCACGGACGTAGCGCAGGTCGAGCGATGGGTCATTTTAGACGAGAACGATCCGCTGATTTCGGCCATCGTGCTCTTTCCCGAGGCTGACGATGACGGCTTTCTACAAGCCCAAGAACTCTTCTCGTACGATTTGCGGACGAGTCTTTGTTTCCTTCCGCCTCCGAGGGGAACGGTCAAGTGGGGAGCACAGAATTCTTCGATGTTCTATTACGGATTTTTATATGGAGGAGTCCCATCCGTTGTGATCACGACCTGGTCTGTAGACCGGGATGTGAAGAGGATCTTTTTTGATGTGTTCTACCGTTATTTGAAGGATCGCTCTTTTTCGGATGCGATGGGAAACGCGCAACTCGCCGTTAGAAAACGTTTCCCAGACATCAAAGCATGGGCCGGCTTTCGACTGATGGGTTTCGAAGGAATGAATTCTGATGAAAGAACGAGATTTGCAGAGAACAATCTGATCTCTACTGTGAGGAAAGGACGAATTTTCGAACAGAGGGGGGATTATGTAGATGCTGTGGAGACGTTCGAGCGAGCGCAGGACATGGCTGAAATGCTCGGGGATTCATTCATCGTCCACCGTATTTATGACGAGATTCGACGTGTGAGCGTGAAGGGGGAGCTGTGGGAAACAGCTGCATTCTACCAGAAGCGCCTGCAGACGGCTTTTCAGAGAGAAGATGACAAAAATAAGATTCAGACAGGGCTGGAGAGAATCGTGGCCTATTTTCAGATGGGCGGACAGTTCGATAAGGCGGCTCAGGCTCAGAAGGAATACGTCGCGTTTGTTCGGGAAGGGGGGGATTGGGAGGCGTTGGCCTCTGCGTACGAAGGGCTGGCGTATGTTTATGCAGAGGACAGGAATTATAAAGAGGCAAATGTTTGGGTCGAGGAAGCCTTCCGCCTGTATAAAGAACGGGGAGATGTGTCGGGTCAGGGCAGGGCGCTGATTCGGAAGGGACGGTTCCTGTTGGAGGCGGACGATTATTGGCAGGCCCGCAGGGATCTTTCGGAAGGTGTATCGTTGCTGGAGGGCCGCGTATCCCCGTCGGATGAGAACAACCGCGTAGAACTGGCTTCGGGATATCAACTGTTGGGCTTGGCATGTGAGAATCTCACCCGGTACGAAGAAGCTTTTGAGTATCAACGGAAGGGACGTGTCCTATTCGACGAGCTGGGACGATCATTACAGGCGGCACAAGGCCTTCAGTATGAAGCGAATCTGTTTTGGAAGACGGGAAATTATCGGAAAGGTCTTTCCTATCAGGAAGATGCTTTAAAAGCGTTCGAATCCTTAAAAAATACGAAGCTTTTGGCTGTGGCAAAGAGTACCCAGGGACTGTTGTTTTTGGGCTTAGGCAATCTTGCCGAAGCCAAGAAGGCTGAGGAGGAAGCGCTCCGTCTGGCAGAGGAGGGAGGGCATCTGGAGGATCAGGCAACGATCCTGAAGAACGTGGGTCTCGTGGCTATCCAAGAAGGCGATTATAACGGGGCCAATGTTGCTTTTTTGCGGGCGAGTCGCATTGACAGTGCGCTGGGCGTTCGATCGGGGTTGGCATACGATTATCGAAATTTAGGAAATCTGTTGGTCCGAATGGAACGCACGGAAGAAGGGATCGCATACTTGGAGCGGGGACTGCGGCTGTCTAAGGAGATCGGAGATCTGAGAAACGAAGTGCAATGCTACTACGGGTTGGGTCAGGCATACAGCCGTTTGAGGGAGGAAAGGACAGCACTGGCTTTGTTGGATACCGCTCTCTCGATGACGTCCGATCTTATCCTTCCAGAGCTTGAGTGGAGGATTTTCCGCCAACGGGCCGGCGTGTCTGCAAGATTGGGGCGGGATGAAAGGGCATTAGAGGATTTTCGCAAGGCGGTGGACATTGTTGAAACGATGCGGGCGGAATTGAAAGTGGAAGCCTACAAGCAAGGATTTCTTGATGATAAGATGGACCTCTACTTTGATGTTGTGCGTCATACTTTAAAAATGGGAAACGAGGCCGAAGCCTATTACTATGTGGAAAGAGCCAAGTCGAGGAGCTTCATCGATCTTTTGGCAAATCAGGACTTATTCCTGACACAAACCCAGGGAGAATTGCTCCGACGGGAGAGGGAGAGGAAGCTGGCCGTTCAGGAAGCGCAGGAGCGTCTGGGGTCGTTCCGCAGGAGAGGAGAATCGCTTTCTGCGGTCGAACAGGATGAGAAAAGTCGTTGGGAGAAAGAACTTGAGGATCGAAGGAGCGCATACGAAGGAGTCTTGGTCTCGATTCAGGCCGAGAGTCCGGAATTGGCCTCTTTCGTACGGGTTGATCCGTGGCGGTTGGATAAAATTCAGACCCTCTTGCCGGACAGTACGGCCATCGTCGAGTACTTGCTGACGGATAACGAACTGTTCACATGGGTCGTTTCGCGGGGGAAGGTCGCCGTCAAGAGGATGAATATACAAGAACGGGTCGTTCAGGAGACAGTGAAACGGTTCAG
>JBDRSZ010000378.1:0-2357 GCA_043824415.1 bacterium
TGGGGAACGAGATCAAGGATATATGAGTCTACTCTAAAAAGCCCTGAAGGGCTTTCATGGCTCGTTATTCACTTCGCTGGCTCCGCCATGAATGACGGAGCTATTCCTGGAATTTTCAAATCAATAGCCACGTGCTTCAGCACGTGGAATAAAAATCAACTGTTCTTCCGAAAGGGACTTTAGTCCCTTTTAGATGAGACATAGATCATTTTCCGACATCCCATATAAGAGGGGTATACTCTGAATAAATCGTCCGGACGAGTCGGGAATCCTCCTGAAAAGAGGCAGAGGCTCCGAGGAGTCGCTGCGCTGGGCATCTATTTTATGTATTTGGCCGTGCTCACGCTGAGTCCGTTCGAGTTCTCAGTCTTCTGGTTGAAGGAATTGTTGTCTTTATCGACGTCTCGTTTTTTATGTGAGGTGTTCTATTTCGATGGGGCTGATATTATTGCCAACATCCTTCTCTTCATTCCGTTTGGAATGATTCTCTCCTTCCTTTCAGACCGTCGTCGAGACAGGGTCTGGATACCCCTCGTTGCGGGTGTGGTTGTGAGCGGAACTGTGGAGGGATTGCAGCTTTTTTTAGCACGGACGTCCGCTTTTGTGGACATTTTCGCAAACGTCGGGGGGTCGGTGTTGGGATACTATGGTGTGAGAAGATGGGCTGGATTGAAGATTTTTTCAGGTGTGCTGCGCAGACTGTGGAAATATTTTCGAGTGCGTTTTATTGTGACTTTGATGGTTGGAATTTGTGTATTCCTGATTATGATTCAGCCGTACAGGCGCAACACGTTTGTGAACTGGAATGATAATTACCGCTTGCTGATGGGAAACGAGGAGACGCTGAATCGTCCATGGAAGGGTGAGCTGTTCCTCGTGGCCGTATACGACAGGGCACTTGCATTGCCAGAGATTCGGCATCTTCATGATCAGGGATGGGGCGTATTCGATTCGGATGCGCGGCGGTCGATGGGAGCGGTCGCTTTGTACGATTTCTCTGTGAGTGTCGGGGATACGATTCACGATGCATCCAGACGCGGCGAGCCGCTCGACTTCATCGCGAGGAATGTCCGTCGGACTGAAAACAGACGCGGCATGGTGTTAGATGGGAATGGCTTTTTAAGAAGTCTTTCCCCCGCGTCGAAACTTGTCCATGTCCTTAAAAAACCGTCTCAGATGACCGTGGAGGTCTGGCTCAGAACAGTTGATCCCAAGCAGAAAGGACCGGCGCGCATCGTGACGCTGTCGGAGAGTGTGGATAGGCGGAACTTCACTTTGGGCCAGGACGGAACGGATTTTATTTTCAGGGTGCGCACGCCCCTGACGGGCTCGAACGCTTCTGATGTTGCGCTGAGAGTCCGCTCGGCTTTGGAAGAAGGCGCTGTTCATCACGTTGCGGCGATCTTCAATCGCGGCGTGGAGCGAATGGCAGTGGACGGAACCTTCCGTAGAGAAATGGTCCGCGGCGACGTGGATTATCTTTCCAATTTCGTCGGAATAGGACGGAACGCGGCGGCGAGGCTCGCTTTTATACTCACAGTTTTCTTTCCGATGGGTCTGTTCTTATGTTCTCTTTCTAATAAATTCCGTTTTCTCCTCACGGTGGTCGGCACGGTTGTTTTCGTGTTGGTGATAGAGACTTTCTATTATTGTTATGCTGGACAACCTTTCGGATTTTATCTCCTTTTGGTTTCTTCGGCGGCCGGAGCGCTGGGAGGATTCGTTGGGATGATTCTGAGCCGTTGAGAGAATCCGTGGTTATTTTTTTTCTTCATATTCCTTGGAGAAATTAACAGAGTGACCCCCAGAAATTTGATTCTACACAACCGTAATATCTGACTTAACAATATATTATCATTCATTCGTTTTGTGAAATTGTTCTTTTCTTTAGAAGAAAAGAACCCCCGCATAGCGGGATCAAGTTTTTGTATGGTTTTGCGATTGAAGACAAAAGAATCGGCCTTTTTGCCTGTCCGCCCTGCCTGCGGCAGGCAGGCGGCAGGCGGGAAAGCCAGTATTTTTATTCATCAATGGAAAATACAAACATGACAATCCACTCCTCGCAGCCCTTTCGCCCTATCCCGAAAAATGAATCGGGATAGGATGCCCACCCCTTTTTCTGACCCTGCACTTTTCTAAAAGACATGTATACAAAAAGGCCAACCTCCCATCCTCGATTTATTTTTGTGATTCCAACAAGCTTTTTCCCAAAATGGGAGTCATTCAATCCTTGGAGAAATTAACGTTTGTTTTTTTTAAGAAGATGGTTATATTTATACTTAAGAATGGATAAACTGGCAGGAAAGGCGCATGGGCGGTTATCCTTTTAAGGAAATCGAGAAAAAATGGCAGCGGGT
>JBDRSZ010000379.1:0-8806 GCA_043824415.1 bacterium
TTTCTTCTAAAGAAAGTGGCATACCTTTTATGTATTTCAAAGAACAGACAATTGAAGATTTTTTATCCTTATAAGAATTTGTGTGGGTCGAGTTACAAATAAAACACAAAGAATCCACTGAAATCAGCACCAACCTTTTTAAACTTTGGGTTTGTACCTCGCCTTTTCGTTGAACACATCCATCACGAAAACCCGGCTGTGGAAAACAGCCGAATGGGGAACGCCTTCCGGAATGGCGTATGAATCTCCCTTCCTGTACCGTTTCGTCTTCCCGCCGATTGTCAGGCTCATCTCGCCTTCAAATACGACGCCAAACTGGGCACTGTGCGTGTGCTCACCCACTTCACCGATAGGCTCGATTTCCATGAACACCGCCTGCTGATTCTGTCCCTGAAGAATCCATCCCCGCACGCCCTTGAATGGGATGTCAGCTTCTGGTAGACCTGTGATCATCTCTGGATAAACAGTCATAAATCCTACGAACCTCCATAATGAATATGTTTTTCAATCTAACTTGATAGGCATGAGAAGTCTCAAACGACCGCTATTGTCCTCTTCATCGGTCCAGACAATCGGTGAGTATGGACTTGTAAATTTCGCTGTAACCCGATCCGAAGACAAACTTTCCAAGAGCGTTAAGGCATAAAGATAATCAATGCCGATGGTGATTTTTTCGCCGCTGTGGCTGCCGGAGATGGGGATCTCTCCGGTAGTCTCAGTATCCTTATCCTTAACACAAAGTCTGGATTTTTGATCAACATGCCATGTCACTTGATGATCTAATGGTTGAGTAATCGGGATGAGTTTTCTTAATGCAAATAACATGTCCGAACGGTTCAATGTAACACAACAGATGGATTTCTCTGGAATGACCCTGTTATAGTCGGGGTATTCGGCATCTATCAATTCTGTCTGATAAAATTGATCGTTTATGAAAAATGCGATTGAAACAGGAGAATCCTGTTCCTTTTTCACAATCCTCCACATTGCAATCTGTCCCTCAACGCTGCATAGAATCCGAGCAAAGTTCTCTGGCAATATGAAACCATGAAATTCGATATTCGATTTCTCCTTTGTGAGAATATGTCCGTTTGTTGCACATAGCCAATGCGAATTCAAAAATATGCCTGAAAGTTGAATACGAGCTTCATCCTTAGAAACAAAAGGTAAAACAGATTGAAGACTTCGGGCAAATAAATTCCAATTCTCGATAGTATTCCAGTCACTTTCTTTTTTTAATTTCTCAGGTCTTCTTCTCGGTCGATGACCATACCCACAAATTTTAATACCCTCACTCATCAACGTCCAAACCATCGTCCGGTTCGTTGGTCGTGTTAATGAAAACTGAATTTCGGAATTGGAATCGTAGCTTTTCAGTACTCGATTCAAAGGAGAGAAAGGAACTATGATGGATCCTGCGCCCACCCGATTTGAAATTGATAGACCAATATCAATCTCTGACTCGACAGTTGTTTTTCGAATTCGAAGCTGATCATTCAAACAATAGATAAGAACTTCATCCTTGACCGATTCGATGTCTGTTGACATTTTTTCAAATTTATCAAAGATAGATCGCAGTTCACCTGCTTTCGTGATAAAAATGAACAGCGTTTTTCCTCCATCTGAATGACTGTCCATTTATTTCATTCCTCGTTCATTTCATCCACTCGATTCGTTGAAACATCTCTTTTATTCGCAGGGTCGCTTTCTCAACATTCTCAGCACCCAAAATAGCCGAGATAACAGCCACGCCGTCCGCTCCTGCTTCGATGACAGGGGATAGGTTTTCCGCAGTAATGCCCCCGATGCCGACAATGGGTTTTGTCGTCAGTGCGCGGATCTGTCGAATAAGCTCGATTCCACGGACAGGCACTCCCTCTTTCGTGCTCGTCGTGTATACCGCTCCCACGCCGAAATAGTCCGCCTCCTTCATCTGTTCGAATTCGGATAGGCTATGAACCGACCCGCCTAAAATCATCCCATCACCCACAATCTTTCGAGCCACGTCGACCGGAAGATCTTCCTGCCCCAAGTGCACGCCGTCGGCGCCCACTGCCATGGCAATATCTACACGATCGTTGATGATCAACGGAATTCCGTGTTTGCGGGTCACCTGAGAGAGGATATATGCATCGGCGAAAAAATCTCCGCTTTCCGACTTTTTATCTCTGTATTGAATGACGCCAGCTCCGCCCAGAATAATCTGTTCAGCTACTTTTTGAATGGAGCGTTCTCCGAGCCACACCTTATCAATGATCGCATACACCGACCAATCGATTTTTCCCATGTCGAACCTTGGCTTCAACAATACCCCTATTTTTTCAACCGCTTGAGAACAAGCTGCGCCACCCGCTCGCCGGAAAGGAGCATTCCTCCAAAAATCGGGCCCATGCGTGGACCGCCGAAAACAGCGCCCACGGACATGCCTGCCACATACACATTGGGGAAAATTTCACCAGCTTTTTCGACGACGAACCGTTCTCCATCCTCAGCGAACATCGCGCGTTCACCCACGATGCCCTTCGTTTTGGTTTTCAGAGGGCCGACTTTTTTCTCGATGACGCGGGCTACTTCGGCAGGATGTCCCGTCGCATCGATGACGAACTTCGTCCCGATCGTGATCGGATCTACATGGAGCTGGGCCATCTCGATGGGACTGCGGTTGATGACCAGGCCGCATACTTTCCCCCCCTTTGCGACGACGTCTTCTACACTGATGAGATTAAAAATCTCCGCTCCCGCATCCTTCGCTCCGGCAACCAGCTTGGCCACACTCTCGACCGAATCCGCCGTGTAGTACTCATCTTTGTATTTCTCCGACCGGATGCCGAACGCGTCCAACAGACGCTTCGCCCCTTCCTGAACGACGATGACGTTGTACCCCATACCCCCGCCCCACATGCCTCCTCCGATGCTGAGCTTTCGCTCAAAGAGCGCAGTCTTCGCACCGTTCTCTGCCAAAATCTTGGCCGCCACCAAACCGGACGGTCCACCACCTACGATGGCGACGTCCAACTCCAAGCTCCCCAAAAACCGTTTTGTATACGTTTGTACGATCGCTTCCGTAACTATCGTTTCACTGATGGGCATACGATTCCTCAATCATTAAGCCGACTTCTTGATCTTCCCGCGAAACTTGGCATACGTCCCGTAATCCACGTATCGAATCCGCGTTTCGAGCAGGAATCGCGTCTTCGGAGCGCGATCGCGGACTTCATCGATTTTATCGGTCACCGTCCAGATGAAAGAATCGCTGCCCGCTCCAGATCCGTACGAAATCATTAGAACACGATCCCCGGGTTTGCATACATCCAACGTGGCAGTCAAACCCATCGGAGACGACCCCGAATACGTATTCCCCAGCGTCGGAGAGAGCCATCCGGGCGCGATCTGTTCCTTCGTGAACCCAAGCATCTTGCCGACCCGCTGCGGAAATTTCCCATTGGGCTGGTGAAACACGACATAGGCGAAATCCTTCGGTTCCATGCTCGATTTTTCTAAAATCCCCTTGGCCGAACCCGCGATGTGCTTGAAGTAAGCGGGCTCGCCCGTGAAACGACCGGCGTGCTGGGGATAGAACTGATACTCCCTGCGCCAGAAGTCCGGCGTGTCCGTCATAAACGAATACGTGTAATCGCACACGGCGATAAGGTCCTTCGCGCCCATGATGAACGCCGCAGCACCCGCAGCAGCGGAATATTCCAACGCATCCCCGGGCGCTCCCTGAGACGTATCCGCTCCGACGGCCAGGGCGTAATCCATCTCACCGGCCTTGACGAGCGAAAGGGCCACGAACATCGCCTCGGAACCGGCCTTGCAGGCGAATTCATAATCCGCACAGTGAATGTCCGGCGTGGCACCGACGGCTTCCGCCAAAACCGTCCCCGACGGCTTCACGGCGTACGGGTGCGATTCCGATCCGACATAAACCGCTCCGATGAGTTTCGGATCGACCTTGCAGCAAAGCAGGGCATTCCGCGTCGCTTCAACAGACATCGTGATCGTATCCTCGTCCGGTGCGGGAACGGATTTCTCCTTCAGACCCAATCCCCGCTTATAGCTTTCAGCATCCGTACCCCATACCTTGGCGATCTCCTCCACTTTTATCCGATGCTTCGGAACATACGCCCCGTATCCCACAATGCCGACCTGTCTTATTTTGTCTGCCAAATGAAACCTCCTACCGAAATACTGAATTCAATCCTCTAATCTTCAATCCTACTGTTTACTGTTTACCGATTACCGATTACTACTGTCTGTATATTGCCTGTTGCTCATCGCCTGTTGCTCATTGCCTATAGCCTATTGCCCATAGCCTGACACCGATTGCCAATCCTATATTTTTACCTTTTCTTTAATATAATCCACAATCTCCTTCGTCAGAGTACCGGGCCCGAAGATCGTTCCGACACCCATATCTTTCAGCGCCGCCATGTCCTCCTCTGGGATGATACCACCGCCGAACAGAATCCGATCCCCGATGCCGTTCTTCTTCATTAAATTTAGTACAGCGGGGAACAGCGTCATGTGCGCGCCTGAAAGGATGGAAAGTCCGACAGCGTCCACATCCTCCTGAACAGCCGTCTCGACGATCATCTCCGGCGTTTGATGCAGACCCGTATAGATGACTTCAAACCCCGCATCGCGCAGCGCCCGCGCGACGACCTTCACGCCCCTGTCGTGCCCGTCCAATCCAGGTTTTGCAACCAGAATCCGTATCTTCCTTGGCATTTATCTTCCTCTGAGTTTTAACTAAAAACGTAAATTCGAATCTCGAATACCGAAGCACGAAACAAACTCGAAATACGATTTCTCAAAACATCGAAATGCGTTGTTACTCCCTTTTGATTCTTGATCATTCGTATTTGTTTCGCCTGCCTACCGCTAGGTAGGAATTTCGTGCTTCGTATTTCGTATTTTACCCCATAGCCCATCGCCTACTTTTACCAATAA
This sequence comes from bacterium, assembly GCA_043824415.1. Classification (GTDB taxonomy): domain Bacteria; phylum Zhuqueibacterota; class QNDG01; order QNDG01; family DSAB01; genus JBDRSZ01. The sequence goes on from JBDRSZ010000379.1 coordinate 4,954, forward strand.
ATAGGCGGTTCCCTGTATTCCCCGAAAACATCCTTCAGCACGCCCGCAATTTCGCCCAATGTGGCGTATGCGCGAGTGGCTTCCAAGATCGGAACCATCACGTTGTCCGTCCCCAGACACGCATCCTTCAGATCGCCAAGGGCGCTCCGGACTTTCACACTGTCCCGCTTCTTCCGCAGTTCCGAAAGCCGTGTGCACTGATCGACCTCTACCTGCGGATCGATCTTCAGCAGAGAAATTTCCAAGCGTTCCCCCTCAATGACATAATCATTCACGCCGACGACGATGCGCTTTTTCTCCTCGATGGCATGCTGATACCGATACGCCGCCTCCGCGATCTCTCTCTGCGGGAAACCCACCTCGATGGCCTTGACGATGCCTCCCAATTTCTCGATCTTCTCAAAATAGGCGTATGCTTTTTCTTCCAGGCGGTTCGTCATAGATTCGACGAAATACGATCCCGCCAGCGGATCGATGGTATTCGTCACGCCCGATTCGTGCGCGATCAACTGCTGCGTGCGCAAGGCGATGAGTGCCGCCTTTTCCGAAGGGAGGGCGAGCGTCTCGTCCATAGAATTTGTGTGAAGGCTCTGCGTCCCCCCCAGAACAGCGGCCAACGCCTGCCAGCCGACGCGGACGATGTTGTTCTCAGGCTGCTGGGCCGTGAGCGTGCATCCCGCCGTCTGTGTGTGGAACCGCATCAGCCACGACCTGGGTTCCTTGGCCTTGTACTTGTTCTTCATCTCCCTGGCCCAGATGCGGCGTGCGGCCCTGTATTTCGCAATCTCCTCGAAAAAATCGATGTGCGAATTGAAGAAGAAAGAAAGCCGTGGTGCGAAACCGTCGACGTCCATTCCTGAACGGATGCCCGCATCGACATAAGCGAATCCGTCCGCCAGCGTGAACGCCAGCTCCTGAGCGGCCGTCGAGCCGGCCTCGCGGATGTGGTATCCAGAGATCGATACTGTATTCCATTTGGGCACGCGCTCCGAACCGAAAGCCATCGTATCCACAGTAATCCGCATCGACGGTTCGGGCGGAACCAGCCAGGATTTCTGGGCGATGTACTCCTTCAGGATGTCGTTCTGAATCGTTCCCCGGAGCTGTGGAGAATCGACGCCCTGCCTCTCGGCCGCGACGATGTAAAAGGCCCACAGAATCGCAGCCGGGCCATTGATCGTCATCGACGTGGACACTTTATCCAGGGGAATGTCGTCGAACAGTCGCTCCATATCCGCCAGCGAAGAAATAGCCACGCCGCACTTCCCCACTTCGCCATGCGACATCGGATCGTCCGAATCCTTTCCGTATAGCGTCGGAAAATCGAAGGCGACCGACAGACCGGTCTGACCGTGTTCCAAAAGGTATTTATACCGTTTGTTCGTGTCGTCCGCGCTCCCGAACCCCGAGAACATCCGCATCGTCCAGAGCTGACCCCGATACATCGTGTCGTAGACGCCCCGTGTGAACGGATACTGGCCGGGGAAACCCAAATCGTTCAAATAGTCCAGTCGGGAGAGATCATCGGGCGAGTATAAAGCATCCACTACCTCGCCCGACACCGTATCGAAAGACACATTCCTTTCCCTGCATTCGGCGATGCGTTTTTGCCAATTTTCTTTTTCAGATGAGACTGTTTGAGACATATGTTCCTTGCTCCGTCAATCATATAAATTATGTGACACTAACAGTATTTTCTAGTTTTCTAAAGAAAAACTTTATATCTTCATGAATTTCTTCAGGCTGCATGACGTTAGCAACTGACTCTCTGTTTATTAAAGAATTTGATTCTTTCTGTATTTTCTGAAACAAGGAATCCGGATTCTCAAAAAGAATCTTTTTACCATCAATCAACTGAAAGATATTCGCTTTCACATTTTCCCATGTAGTGCTAGATGGAAGTGTAATATTTTGGCTGGTGAAAAAGTCATCTACTAATTTCAGCAATGACTGAGAAAATAAATCATTTTGTTCAAGATTGAGTTTTTTCAAAATAGCACGTTTCCATGCATCAGGTACCAGAAGGTAGTTTTCAATATTTTTTCTTTTCCATTCGGTGATAACAGGATTATTTTCTTCCACATTTAAAGAAGTAGCATCTGAGTCATAATCAAAAACCATAGCCCTGGAAACTTCTGGAATGATTTCCTTTAATCCATTAAAATGCTTTTCCGCTTGAGTTTTCATATCCTGTTTTGTTCCGCCACCCATGTTGTGTATGTGAAACGCAGCAAACACTTCACTCTTACCTAAAATATTTGCCCAGGCTGAAAGTAGTCGAGCATCATCTTCTCCTTCGACATATAGAATAAATGGACTTTGGGTAATTTCCTCTATGGTGATATTATCAATATCAGAAAGGGCTGTAATTATTGGCGCTGTAGCCTCGATGCGTTTTGGTTCGTCTGGTAGTACTGAGTAAATCGAATGGATATCAACCCCTCTGATGAATTCCTCGGCGTGAGTGGCAACTATGAACTGTACATTTTTCGTTTTTCTAAAGTATGAAAGTATTTTTTTCTGAAGATTTACATGAAGATGCGCATCGGGTTCATCGAAAAGTATCGTAGTAATTTTTGGCAGCCCATAGAGAAACGCCAATAAAGTTAGAGCCTGGTGAAATCCGCTTCCACCCGCGATAATATCAAACTCCCTTTTCTTTTCATTTGTGAATGTAACTTTAATTTCCAAGCTGACTCCCTTTTCATATACTGGGGCATTCAGCGTCACGCCAAACCATTCCTTTACAATGTCCACAAGCGTTTTCCACTGCTCGTTATCTTTGATGGGGATTGGTATTTCTTTCCCTTCAAGATCGGTTTTTGTTTTATCGACAACCCTGAATAATAAATTGCGCAGTATCGAGCCAGGTTGCGCTTTTCCAATAGCTTGTCTTATATTTGGATCAGGGTTCCATTTTTCATGGGGTTCCAAGCCGGAAAATGGAGGTACATAGACAATCCGAGGAAGCTCGTCTGCTGAATCTAGTTCTTGGAACCGCTTCCAGCCTTCGATGGGTATCGCATAAACGGTTTGAGGTGATTGGTACCGTAGTTTGACACCAAATTTTCCTTCCTTATTTCCTGCCATGCGCCAACATACGATAATTTCGATATAAATGAACTCTTGTTTTTTCTTACCCTTGATGTTAGGATATTTTCGATCTGTCTTATCGGTCCATATTAAATTAAACTCGGGCAATGGTAATGCTGTAAAGTTTGGCAGAACGATTTGAATACCCGATGTTCCTTTGCGTTTTGTCCGATGAAACTCATCGACGCAATACTGCCAAATAGCCATCGCCTGCAGAATCGTGCTTTTGCCGCTATTGTTGTATCCTACTAAAAGATCAAAATCAGTAAAGGTAAAAGTCTGATTTCTTATTCTTTTAAAATTTTTAATCGTTACCTTGTGTATATACATAGTTCACACCCGTATAATTATCAAATACCTAATAAATTCATCGATGAGAAAAACGCTCCACTATATTTCTCGCCGCTTCATTCGGACTCATTCGCCCTTCACAGACTTCGGTGATGAGATGATTGTGTAATTCTTGAGACAAACGATTCATCCAAAACGATTCGCATAATTTCTTATCAACCAGTTTCGCGATCTCGGTTCGCACATTCTCTTCATGATGTTCAGCCAATAATTGATTGGATTCGAGATATGTATGGTGTTCAAAGATGTATTCCACAAGACGGTCGATGCCATCCCCTACAGTGGCCACGGTCTTGACCACTTTGGGTCTCCAGCTGTTCTCTTGCGTTCGCATCCCCAGCATCATGTCGATTTCAACGACGAGACGGTCAGCCCCCTCCCTGTCCGATTTATTCACGATAAAAATATC
>JBDRSZ010000380.1:0-6981 GCA_043824415.1 bacterium
TCTCCAATTTTTTCGGGACTTCGTATCCTTCGATTTACCGGAAAGAGATCTGCTGGAAGCCTCCGACAGATGTTTATGAGACCAAGAAGGATTTTGTCGTGATTTTAGAACTGGCGCAAGTGAAGGCCGAAGAGGTCTCCGTGACGTATCAGAGCGGAGTATTGTTCATCCGAGGAGTGAGGAAGGCTGTTCCTCCTCCGGATCGGAGGCGGTATCATAAAATGGAGATTCATTACGGACCCTTCGAACGCAAGATCGCTGTTCCAGGGGATGTGGAGGTGGAAAACTTATCCGCTTCGTACAAAGATGGTTTTTTGGAAATTCGCCTGCCGAAGAAGGTTGACCTTTCATCGGGCGGTATGGACATAGAAGTGGAATGATGGACGATGAATCAGAAGAATGGTAAAACAATCAATGCTCAAGGAGATTTTGGAGACATTCCGGAGATACCGGCAGAGCTGCCCATCCTGTCCGTTTCGAACATACTGATTTTTCCTTTCGTCGTAGCTCCGCTGGTCATTACGGATGAACGCCGGATGTCGCTGATCAACGAGGCGTTGACCGATCGGAAGATCGTCGGACTTTTTGCCGTGAAATCCGCGGAGGACGAAGCGGATGCCGCCAACCTGTACAACATCGGAACGGCCGTGCTTATCTTGAAGATGTTCCGGATCTCCGACGGGAATATGGGCTTGATGATTCAGGGATTGTCGCGCATACGATTGCGGAAAATCACTCAGACGGAGCCGCACCTGAAAGGGATTGTTCAGTCAATTCCGGAGGCTGTATCGCGAACCGTGAAGATTGAAGCCCTGGTGCGCGAAGTCACGGAGATTTTTCAGCAGATCGTTGCTATCTCTCCTTTCCTGCCGGAAGAGCTGGGTGTGGCCATCACGAATGTGGACAATCCGGGAAGGCTGGCAGACCTGATTGCCTCCAATCTGAAGATCGGTATCGCGGAGCGGCAGAAAATTTTAGAGACGTTGAACGTCGAGGATCGGCTCATAAGGCTCTTGATGTATCTTAACAAGGAATTGGAATTGTTGAAACTGGGGAGCAAGATCCAGTCGGAGGTGCAGAGCAAGCTTGAAGAGAGTCAAAAGGAATATTTCCTCCGTGAGCAGATGAAGGCGATTCAGAAAGAACTGGGCGAGAAGGACGAACGGGTCGTGGAGATCGAGGAGCTGAAGAAAAGGATCGATGAGGCTGGCATGCCGCAGGAAGCGAAGGAGCAGGCTGAGAAGGAGCTGGACCGGCTGTCCAAGATGCCGCCACAGGCTGCGGAGTACACGGTCTCGCGGACGTACATCGATTGGCTGGTGGGTTTGCCCTGGAGCAAGAGCACCGAGGACAATATCGAGGTTGAAAAAGCGAAGACGATTTTGGATGAAGACCATTACGACCTCGCTGACGTGAAAGACCGAATTTTGGAATTCCTGGCCGTTCGAAAGCTGAAGGAAAGCTCGAAGGGGCCGATCCTCTGCTTCGTGGGTCCGCCGGGTGTTGGGAAGACATCTTTAGGGCGGTCGATCGCCAGGGCGATGGGACGGCAATTCGTCCGATACTCATTGGGCGGAATGCGGGATGAGGCGGAAATACGCGGCCACCGGAGGACGTACATCGGGTCGCTTCCCGGAAGGATCATTCAGGGAGTGAAGAGAGCGGGCTCGAACAATCCTGTTTTCATGCTGGATGAAATCGACAAAGTGGGGACGGATTTTCGGGGAGATCCGGCCTCGGCGCTTTTAGAGGTCCTCGATCCCGAGCAGAACAACTCGTTTTCCGATCATTATCTTGAGGTTGCATTCGACCTCTCCAAGGTGATGTTCATCACGACAGCCAATGTTTTAGAGACGATTCCCAGTCCTCTGCTCGACCGGATGGAGGTCATCCGGCTCCCGGGGTACATCGACGAGGAGAAGCTCGAGATCGCCAAGAAATACCTCATCCCGAGACAGAGGGAGGAGAACGGGCTGAAGAAGGGTCGGATCCGTTTTACAGACAGCGCGGTCCGGAAGATCATCTCGGAATACACGCGCGAAGCGGGGCTGCGCAATCTGGAGCGCGAGATCGGGACGTGCTGCCGGAAGGTGGCCCGAAGAATCGCGGAGGGGAAAGATCAGAAGGTGGCGGTCAAACCGGAAACAGTGGCTGAGCTGCTCGGCCCGAAGAAGTTTTTCTCCGAGGTGGCTCAGCGGAAGGATGAAATCGGCGTGGCCACGGGACTCGCCTGGACTCCGGTCGGGGGCGTCATCATGTTCGTGGAGGCCACGTCTATGCCCGGGGGGAAGGGACTCGTCATGACCGGCCAATTGGGCGAGGTGATGAAGGAGTCGGCACAAGCGGCGTTTTCCTTTATTCGGTCACACGCGAAGGAATTGGGCATCGACAACGATTTTTTTAAGGAAACGGATATTCATGTCCACATCCCCGAAGGCGCGACTCCGAAGGACGGTCCTTCTGCGGGAGTGACGCTGGCAACGGCATTGGTTTCTCTCCTGTCCGGGCGGCCCGTAAGACACGACATGGCCATGACGGGTGAGATCACGCTACGCGGGAAAGTGCTCCCCGTGGGCGGGATCAAGGAAAAGGTTTTGGCTGCAACCCGGTCTGGCATCCGGCAGGTCATTCTGCCCAAGCATAACGAGAAGGATTTGGCAGAAATCCCCGATCATATCCGGAAGAAGATGACGTTTCATTTTGTTGATTGGCTGGACGAAGTTTTTGCGCTGACGATGAAGAAAGACTCGAAAAGTAAAAGAGGGTAAATAGTAAATGGTAAACGGTAAATAGTAAACATTAAAAAGCAAACAGTTTACAGCATATCTGAATGAGTAAAATTATCGTATAGGAGATGAAAGATGAAGGATGTCCTGAAGAATTTAGGTATAGAGGGGATGAATGCGGGTGGGTTTCATGGAGAATGGCTGGCGGATGCGAAGGGGGATGTGTTAGAATCGGTTTCTCCGATCGACGGGAAGGTCATTGCGAAGATCCGGCAGGTTGACGATAAAGACTGCAATAAGGTTTTGGAGAAAGCGCGGAGGGCGTTCGAAGTCTGGCGCATGGTTCCCGCACCCAAGCGGGGGGAGGTCGTCCGCCAGATTGCTGTGGAGCTGAGAAAGTACAAGAAGGATTTGGCCTCCCTCGTGACGTGGGAAATGGGAAAAATCAGGGCCGAGGGCGAAGGCGAAGTCCAGGAGATGATCGACGTGGCGGATTTCGCGGTGGGTCTCTCGCGCCAGCTCTGCGGTAGAACGATGCACAGCGAGCGTCCGATGCACCGGATGTATGAACAGTGGCACCCGCTGGGCATCGTGGGTGTGATTACAGCCTTCAATTTTCCGGTCGCTGTGTGGAGTTGGAACACAATGATCGCCCTGGTCTGCGGTGACTCTGTGGTGTGGAAGCCATCCAGCCAGACGCCCCTGACGGCCATCGCCTGCATGAAGATTGCGGACAGGGTCCTCAAGGCAAACGGGGCCCCTGATGGGTTGCTGAGTCTCGTCATCGGGAAGGGATCGACCGTGGGAAACAAGCTTGTCGCGGACAGCCGCGTGCCCCTCATCAGCTTCACGGGGAGCACGCCGCAGGGGAAGAAACTCGCAGAGATCGTGGGGGGCCGCCTCGGACGGACGATTCTCGAACTAGGCGGGAACAACGCCATCATCGTCTCGCAGCATGCGGATTTGGAGATGGCTGTCCGGACGATTCTTTTCGGAGCTGTAGGCACTGCGGGTCAGCGATGCACATCGACGCGCCGCATCATCGTCCATGAAGACGTGTACGATGATGTCCTGAAGAGGCTTGTCAAAGCCTACAGGAGCATTACGATCGGAAATCCTCTGCAAGACAGCATTTTAATGGGTCCGCTCGTTAACCGGGCCGCTGTGGAGGACATGATGCGAGCGATAGAGGTTATCAAAAAGCAAGGAGGTAAAATCGTCTGCGGCGGTGAGGAGCTGAAGGACAAACCCTCGGATTGTTACGTCACGCCCTGCATTGTGGAGGCGAAGAACGAGTGGCCCATCGTGCAGGAAGAGACGTTCGCCCCGATTCTGTACATCATCAAATACAAGACGATCGAAGAAGCTGTGAAACTCCAGAACGGCGTGCCGCAAGGGTTGTCTTCCTCCATCTTCACGCTGAACCTGAAGGAGGCGGAGTACTTCCTCTCCCACAAGGGGAGCGACTGCGGGATCGCGAATGTGAACGTCAGCACATCTGGAGCCGAAATCGGCGGCGCTTTCGGGGGCGAGAAGGACACCGGAGGCGGACGCGAATCGGGCTCCGACTCCTGGAAGCAGTATATGCGCCGGCAGACGAGCACGATCAACTGGTCGGACGAAGTGCCGCTGGCTCAGGGTCTCAAGTTCGGGGAATAAAAACGGAGACCGGAAACAGCCTGCCTGCCGCAGGCAGGGAGACCGGAGGCAGGAGAAAAACCTACTGAAGGTTTTCATGAGAATGTGAATTGCAGAATTCAGGATTCAGAATTGTCGAGGATGGCATTGATGTCTGTGTATGTCAGAAGACAACTGTATGTTCGGTGGCTTCACGGGTTTGAGTGATTCTCTCCTCGTTTGATGTTTTTCATTCTATGAAATTAAATTTTTATCATTTGAGGAGGAATCTATGGTTAGAAGGCGCGTGATTATTATGGGGGCTGCGGGCAGGGATTTTCACAATTTCAACGTGTATTTTCGGGACAACGAAGCGATCGAAGTCGTCGCTTTTACCGCCACGCAGATTCCGGATATCGAAGGCCGAAAATACCCCGCCGAGCTGGCCGGGAAGCTCTATCCCAATGGCATTTCGATTGTGGCGGAGGAAGAACTCATTGCGCTCATTAAAGAGAAGAATGTGGAAGAGGTCGTGTTTGCATACAGCGACGTTTCGCATGAATACATCGGGCACCGGGCCGCCATCGTGAACGGCGCGGGGGCTGATTTTGTATTGATGGGTTCGAACCGAACGATGCTTAAATCGAAAATTCCCGTTATTGCGATCTGTGCCGTCCGGACCGGGTGCGGCAAGAGTCAGACGACCCGGCGGATCAGTCTCATCCTGAAGGCCAAGCGGAAGAGGATCGTGGCCGTGCGCCATCCGATGCCGTATGGCGATCTGGCGAAACAGGCAGTTCAGCGGTTCGAGAAATATGTGGACTTGGCGGCCCACGAATGCACGATCGAGGAGATGGAGGAGTACGAGCCCCATCTGGACATGGGGAACATCGTCTATGCAGGCGTGGATTACGGCGCCATCTTGGAGCGCGCGGAGAAGGAGGCGGATGTCATCCTGTGGGACGGAGGCAACAACGACACGTCGTTTTACAAGCCGGATCTCTTGATCGTCGTTGCAGACCCTCATCGTCCCGGCCACGAGATGATGTACTATCCCGGCGAAACGAATTTCCGGACGGCAGACGTCATCGTCATCAACAAGATGGATACGGCGTCCCGCGAAGGCGTTGAAACGGTTCGACAGAACATTCGGATGGTCAATCCGGGTGCAATCGTCATCGAGGCGGCTTCGCCCCTGTTCGTGGACGATCCTGACGTCATCCGAGGCAAGCGGATTTTGGTCGTGGAGGACGGTCCCACTCTCACGCACGGCGGGATGAAGTACGGCGCGGGAATCATGGCGGCGGAGAAGTACGGCGCATCTGAGATCGTGGATCCGAGGCCCTGGGTGAAGGGGTCGATCGCGGAGACGTTCGAGAAGTATCCTGGCATAGGCCCGCTCCTGCCTGCGATGGGATACGGCGATCAGCAGGTGAAGGACCTGCAGAAGACGATCGACGCCGTGGATTGCGATGCCGTTGTCATCGGGACGCCAATCGATCTTAAGAAGGTGATTAAAATCAACAAACCTGCTGTGCGCGTCCAGTACAAGCTTCAGGAAATCGGCGAGCCGACGTTGGAAGATGTACTCAAAGACTTTTAAACATCCGAGGCGGATCGTTGTGGCATTGGGGGGAAATGCCATCACGCGGGAGTTCGAAGAAGGGAACATCTACCAGCAGTTTGCGAACACGCGGAGGAGTCTCGTCGGCGTGGTGGAAATGATCGGAGAGGGATTGGATGTGATTCTGACGCACGGGAACGGTCCGCAGGTGGGCAACGCCTTGATTCGCGTGGAGGAGGCAAGGCATCGCGTTCCTCCCATCCCTTTGGGTGTGCTCGTCGCCGATACGGAGGGGGGGATGGGATACATGATCGAACAGTGCCTGGAGAACATGCTCGTCCGGAGGGGGATCCATAAGAAGGTCGTCACGCTCCTCACGCAGGTTATCGTAGAGAAGAACGATCTGTCCATCCTGAATCCGACAAAGTTTGTGGGCCCCTTCTTCGACGAGGATGAAGTGGATCGGGTCGAGAGGGAGAGGGGATGGACGCTGAAGAAGGATTCGGACAGAGGATGGCGCCGCGTGGTCCCGTCGCCGATTCCACTGCAGATCGTGGAGAAGGAAACGATCCGGAAATTGATCGGTTTGGGTGTGATCGTGATCGCGTGCGGGGGCGGGGGTATTCCTGCATACGTCGAAGACGATGGGACGTTGGAGGGTGTGGACGGTGTTATCGATAAAGACCGAGCTTCAGCGGTTTTGGCCAGAGATGTGGGAGCCGATGAACTCCACATCCTGACGAGCGTCGAGAAGGTAGCCCTTCATTTCGGGACGGACGATCAGGTCGACTTGGATCGGATGACGCTGCTGGAGGCGAAACGCCATTTGGAAGAGGGTGAATTCCCCCCGGGGAGTATGGGTCCCAAGATCGAGGCCGCCATCCAATTCTTGGAAGAAAGAGGAGAAGCGGTGCTGATTTCTTCCATTGAAAGAGCTCATGACGCCTGGAAGGGATTGACCGGAACAAGGATTGTTCATAATTAAATACACAGTTTCATAAATATACATACATATGATTCTCAAATATATGATCTTTATTGTATATGTGTTTGGTTAAATTCGAATATCGATCC
>JBDRSZ010000381.1:0-3505 GCA_043824415.1 bacterium
GCGTTCTCCATCACGGACCGCATCTGCGTTGCCATCAGGTATGCGATCACACCCACGATGACGATCAAAAACCTCTGGAGCAAGACGACTTTTTTATCGGCGTCGATTCTGCCGGACTCCCTGTAGATGATGAGAGCAAACCCGGCCACCATCGTGATGTACACACCCATTCCTAATTGACCTAAAACGACGTTGCTCTTCAGGAAAACGATTCCCAGAGCGCCGAACGGAAGCAGACCCGCGATGAGGGCCATAACTTTCGTCGACTTGTTCAGGAGAGAAAGAAGCACGACGATCAGCCCGAACAAGGGCGTGAGATAAATGCACGCTTTGAACAGGAAACCTGCCAATCCGGCTTTATGGAATATATCCGTTAACACTAGGAATTTATGGACGGCAACACCTGAAAAAAAGAACGAGGCACTCCGAAACCAGGGTAAGAAGAAAGCGACGATGAGAACGACCGCCGCGAGGACTCTGGGTCGAGAAAACATTTTAAAAATACAAAAATCTTTTTCAGATTCGCACTGAACGGAATTAACATTGCCCGCCGGTTCGGACGAACCGCGCTTCTTCGAAAATCGTTGAAAAATATCCCGGATGAGTGTCGTCGTCGGTGAGAGCAGATAGTTCATACCCGTAGAAATGACGACGACCGTGGCAGCGCCAAGAAGCAGGACGCCGATGGGAAGGGGTATCATCTCCCTCGCAGCCCGCACGATGACTTCTGCATGATCCATCCGACCGGCCTGGAGTCTGTCCCAGAAATGGACGGTCGCAAAAATGGCGATAATGACAGCGACGGATTCGATGAAGAGTGTTCCAATAACCCAGATGCCAGCCGCTCTTTTTGCCTCTCTTGCATTCCTGGCGCTGTAAAACTTCTGGTACATACTCTGAACGCCCAACAGGAGGAGCATTGTGGAAAGGCCCATCGCGAGGATTTTCAGGGGAGGATTGTATGTAAACGTCGGATTAAAAACAGCCATGTGTGTTTTCGGCAGGATAGCGTGCATCTGGCTGAAACTACCAGCAGCCAAGATAACCATCGGCGTGGAAACTATCATGGCAGTCAGGATGATGATGCCGTTCGGAAGATCCGTGTTGGCGATTGCGACCATGCCGCCGATCATCGTAAAGATCGTCACGAACAGAAAAGCAAGGAACATCCCCTGTTCCGCAGATACCGAACCGTCCGAAATCGTATTCAGGATGTACCCGCCTGCCTTGAACTGGTAGCTGACGATCGTTGTGAAGCTGATGATGATGGCTACTGCCCCGAAAAACCGGGCCACAGGACCGTACCGGACTTCCAGGATATCGCCGACAGTGTACTGCCCGAACGTCCGGATCTTGGCGGCCAGAAAATAAATGACGATGATGCCCACGCCGACGCCAGCCACCTGCCACATCGCGCTCCACCCGGCTTTGGCCGCGAATTCAGCGCCTGAGATAAACGTCCCCGACCCGATCCACGTGCAGATCAGGGTGAACACCATCTTCGTCATCGAGATGGAACGGCCTGCAAGCATCATGTCGTCCTGGCTTTTCACCTTCCGCGACTTCCAGAAATTCATCACCGTCAAGAAGATCAAGTACGCCAGAATGATACTGATGTAGATATTCATCTGTCCCTCCTCCGTTAGATGGTTTTAATATATAATTTTCGGTTTTATTGTCAAGACAAAAATATGATGAAGAATCTCCATTTTTATTTGCAGTTGATAATGACTTATTTCTCCTCCCCCTTGGGGGAGGAGATTAAGAGGAGGGGGTTTCTTTTCGTTTAATTCTAAACGCACCCTCACCCCTGCCCGCCCCAGGCGGGCCTATCCGTCTTAGGCTTATTTCCTCTCCCTCAAGAGAGAGGAAAATATGTGATGGATATACGCCATAATACCATTTATCTGATGAATTCTGAAGGGCACCTCGAAATACCAAAATCCGAATTAGGAAAGTCACGGCTTGACTTTTTATCGGTCTTTCCAGTTGGAGTTTTGTATTTTCATGAAGATGGAAACATGGCTTGCACATTCTCCTCAATTTCATCAAAATTTGCCATGGCGACTGCCATGGAATGAATGAAGGAATGATTGCGTATCCAGCGAAGGGCAGCCTCGTACGACGGCTTGCTCTCGCCGTCCAATGAACAAGGTCCCGCTGAACACGTTTTCATCGCTACGATACCCAGATTGTTCTCCGCAGCCTTTTGTAGTTCCTTCTCCAAAGCCGGTTGATCCCACTCGCTGTAATTTCCGGTCAACGAGTGGACGTACGATCCCTTGTGGTTGAATGTGACCATCATCGTATCGTAAAAATTCTTCTCATTCACTTCGCGGACGATTTCGATTTGATTCTCATGGCAAGAAAATCCGCAGGCTCTGATTTGGCCTTTTCGCTTCGCTTCACCCAAGAATGTTACAATGGCCTCATGGTGGAGCACGGCCGTAGAGCTCACATCATGGAGGAGCATCACATCGATGTAATCGGTCTGGAGTGCCTTCAAACTCTGTTGGAGTTTCATCTCCATTTCTCTGTGGATTTTCTCCGATTCGGTCTGAGATGGATGCACCCCTCCTTCACGAACCCTAACCCTCATCTTCGACTGCAGGATCACGTTCTTTCTGAGCCCCTTGAGAATGTTGCCAACCATCGTTTCGTTCTGACCGTTGAAATAAGACCGGCCCGTATCGATGAAATTGATCCCCACATCTATCGCATGCCTGACGAGTGCCGGTTCCATTGTGCGCGAAGCCCCAAATCCGACTACGGAAACACGCATTCCGGTCCGACCCAAAGTCCGGTATTCGGGGGATGTTTGATTTTGTGTTTTCACCGATCTTCTTGGCGCCATAAAATCCATACCTAACAAACCCACACCGAGCAATCCGGATGCCGATCTTTTTAAAAATTCTTTCCGAGACATGTGATTCTCATTCTGTTTATCCACGCGTTTCACCTCCGTATGTGCGATTATTTCTGACAGTGAGGACACATATACTGAGCCGTTGAGCCCGTTCTTATTTTCTCAATCCGCGAACGGCAGGCCGGACAAACCACCCCCTCCTGATAAGCGATGGACATCCGATCCACGCCATATCGACCCTTCATACCCAAAAAATCCAGCTCATACGAGCTTGAATCGAGAGCGATGGATTCGTGAAAAACATCGATGATGACGCGGTGGAGATTTGTTTTTTCCTCCTCCGCGAGTGAAGGGATTTCCCTCAAAGGATGAAGGCGAGCCCGGTACAGGATTTCCTGGATGTAAAAATTTCCGATACCCCGGATCCGCTTCTGGTTTAGGAGGAAGGGCTTGATGCCGCCCTTTCGTCCATCGAGCAGGTCTATGAACGCTTGGTGTGATAATTGAAGCGGATCAGGACCGAGTGCGTCCGTCATACCGTGTTTTTCTCCTTGAAGGACGAGATGGACATATCCGAACCACCAGAGAGTAATAAAGAATCCAGTCCCATCTGTGAATCGCAGGATGAATCGACTCTTT
>JBDRSZ010000382.1:0-12150 GCA_043824415.1 bacterium
TTGCTGTCGTGAAAGAAACCTGTTGTCGACTGGTGGGCAAGTCGTGGAAAGTCGTAGAACAAGATACAGTTTGGGACATGGTTCCTTTCGACGTGCAGTTGATGGGTGCCGCCGTGCTCCACGAGGGGAAAATCGCAGAGATGGCCACGGGTGAAGGAAAGACGCTCGCGGCTACGATGCCGCTCTACTTGAACGCTCTGGTGGGAAAAGGAGCCCACCTCGTCACGGTGAACGATTATTTGGCACGGAGAGACTGCGAGTGGATGGGAGAGATTTATCAATTCCTGGGCCTCACCGTTGCTTACATCACGAATGACATGGATCCTCCGGCCCGCAGGGTGGCCTACGGGGCGGATATCACATACGGGACGAACAACGAATTCGGCTTCGATTATCTCCGCGACAACATGGCCGTATCCATGGAAGGAGTCGTCCAGAGGAGGCATCATTACGCGATTATCGATGAGGTGGATTCCGTACTCATCGACGAGGCCCGCACGCCCCTCATCATCTCCGGGCCCGTGGGCGAATCGAAGAACCGGTTTGCGGAGACGAAGCCGAAGATCGAGCAGCTCGTTCGCAGCCAGACGGTTCTGGCGAATCGTCTGGTGGCCGAAGGCGAGAGTCTGCTGAATGAGGGAAAAGAGTACGAAGGAGGAATCAAGCTCCTTCAGGCACAGCGGGGGGCACCGAAGAACAAGCGTCTGATGAAACTCCTCCACGAGCCTGGAGTGCAGAAGCTGATCCGCCGCGTCGAATCCGACTACATGCGCGACAAGCGCCTCCACGAACTCAACGAGGACCTTTACTTCGCCATCGAAGAGAAGGCGCACACGATCGATCTGACGGAGAAGGGAAGGGAGACCCTTTCACCGGGGAATCCGGAGATGTTCATCCTCCCTGATTTGGCGACGAAGCTTTCCGAGATCGAGGGAGCCGAAGGGATGGAGGTTTCGACGCAGGAGAGAATGAAAGAGGAGATCCAGGCCGATTACGCCGAGAAGAGTGAAAAACTCCACAATATCAGCCAGCTCCTGAGAGCCTTTTCGCTGTTCGAGAAGGATGTGGAATACGTCGTGACTGAGGACGGGAAGGTCATGATCGTGGACGAATTCACGGGCAGGCTGATGCCGGGCCGGCGTTATTCCGACGGCCTCCATCAGGCATTGGAAGCGAAGGAGAATGTCCGGATCGAACGGGAAACCCAGACGTTGGCCACGATTACACTCCAGAATTTTTTCCGACTGTACAAAAAATTGGCGGGAATGACGGGGACCGCGGAGACGGAAGCCGGAGAGTTTTGGGAGATATACAAGCTGGATGTTGTTGTCGTGCCGACGAACGAGCCGGTTCGGCGTGCGGATTACGACGACGTGGTGTATCGGACGAAGCGGGAAAAGTACAATGCCATCATCGAAGAGATCGTCACATACCACGAGGCCGGTTTGCCCGTGCTGGTGGGGACAATCTCGGTCGAGGTATCGGAGACCCTTTCGCGGATGCTGCGCAGGCGGAATGTCCGTCACTCCGTCCTGAACGCGAAGTATCATCGTCAGGAGGCCGAGATTGTGACCCGAGCCGGAGAACCCGGTATGGTGACGATAGCCACGAACATGGCGGGACGGGGCACGGATATCAAGCTGGGCGCAGGCGTCATCCGTTTCCCCGATGAGGATGTTCGGAAAATGGCTGAGAAGGCATGCTCAGTGCAGGCTCGGGGAAGAGAAGTGTTGGTCCACGAAGTTCCCGCGGGTGAGGCTAAACGATTTTCTCAAGCCCTGGAGGAATCGGGTGGAAAGTCCTATGAAGTGAAGTCCGAAGAGGAGAAGAAGAAAATACTCTTGGGGGATGCGAGATTGGAGGATGGGAATGTCGGCATTATACCGAAGAATATCGGAGGACCGACGGACACTCGTGAGATTCAGGAAAACCTCGTGCACATCAAGGCGAGGGACTATTCCACGGGCGGACTCCATATCTTAGGAACGGAACGCCACGAAGCCCGGCGTATCGATCGACAGCTCCGAGGAAGGGCCGGGAGGCAGGGGGACCCAGGAGCCTCGCGTTTTTACATGTCATTGGAGGACGACCTGATGCGTCTTTTCGGGTCGGATCGGATTGCCGGCGTGATGGATCGTTTGGGCGTCGAAGAGGGAGAAGTCATTACGCATCCGATGATCACGAAGTCGCTCGAGCGGGCTCAGAAACGGGTTGAAATGCGGAATTTTGAGATCCGGAAGCATCTGTTGGAATACGACGACGTGATGAATAAACAGCGAGAGGTAATCTACAATCGGAGAAGGGCAGCCCTGGAGGGTGAAAACCTCCTCGAGGAGATCCTGGACATGATCGCTGTTTTCGTCGAGGATACGGTTCAGAATTTCGCCGAGGGTGAGGGGTACGGTGAAACGTGGGATTGGGAAGGAATGAGAGAGGCATTTCTGAAGACGATGCTTCTGCCCGTTCCCGTTTCGGATGAAGAGAGGAATACGATTCGAGCGGACGTATTGACAGAACGGATGGGGTCGGGGGCGAAAGACGCTTACGAGAGAAAACGTCAGGCCTTGGGAAGCGAATTGATGGCCCAGTTGGAACGGTTTGCGACGCTGAAGACAATCGATGAGAAGTGGAAGGAACATCTGTACGAGATGGATCAACTCAAGGAGGGAATCGGTCTCAGGGCGTACGGACAAAAAGACCCGCTCATCGAGTACAAACAAGAAGGTTTTCACGCATTTACTGATATGCTGACTCGAATCGACGAAGAAATTCTTGAGATCGTTTTCAAGGCACAGATACAAGTCGAACGGGGCCCGGAAATGTGGGAACGCCGAAGGAGAGAGCCCGTCGAGATGGCCACAGTCCACGAGAATGCGGTCGGGATGGGTTTTGCTGGGGGTGGGGAGCGTCCTCAAGAAGAGGGAAGACCTAGCGCTGGCAAGCGTCAACCCGTTCGGATTGATAAAAAAGTCGGACGGAATGAGCCTTGTCCGTGCGGAAGCGGCAAGAAATTTAAGCATTGTCATGGAAAGTGATGAAGAAGCGGAGTGCGATTTATGGCGAAGTCTCTCGTCATCGTTGAGTCGGATGCGAAATCGAAGACGATCAATCGGTTTTTGGGGAAAGAATATGTAGTCAAAGCTTCGGTGGGCCATATCAAGAACCTTCCGAAGAACCGACTGGGTGTGGATGTCGAGCACGGATACGAACCCGAGTACATCACGATTCGCGGGAGGGGAAAGGTCATACGTGAGCTGAAAAGACTGGCCTTGACGTCGGATCGTGTTTATTTGGCCACGGATCCGGACAGAGAGGGAGAGGCCATCGCAAATCATTTGGCGGACGAGATTCGTCCAACGAATGAAAATATCCACCGCGTCCTTTTCCATGAGATTACCGAGTCGGCTATTCAAGAAGCGATCAATAAACCCCATCCCATCGATCATCGAAGGGTAGAAGCGCAGAAGGCCAGGCGCGTGATGGACCGGCTGGTGGGCTACCGGGTGAGCCCGTTTCTCTGGAAGACGATTTTCCGCGGCCTTTCCGCCGGGAGGGTGCAGTCCGTCGCGCTCCGGCTCGTCTGTGAGAGGGATGAAGAAATTGCCGGCTTCGTTCCGAAGGAGTACTGGAGTTTAGACGCGGAATTTCGTACGAAGGAAGAAGAGGTTTTTCGCTCGAAGCTCGTGAAGATCGGAGGAGAGGATGCCGTCATTCCGAATGAAGAAACTGCGGAGAAGCATGTTTCTGTCTTGAGGAAGCTGGAATATGTCGTTTCCGGTATCAAGACGACCGAAGTCGAAAGGCGGCCTTATCCACCATACACGACGAGCACTCTTCAGCAGGACGGCGTCCGGCGTCTGGGGATGACGACAAAGCGGATTATGGCCGTGGCTCAGCAGCTCTATGAGGGGATCGACCTTCCCGAAGGGCGGGTCGGTTTGATTACGTATATGCGAACGGATTCGACCCGACTGGCAAAATCGGCTGTTGAGGAAGTGCGTCAATACATCGCAGACAATTACGGCTTGGAATACGTTCCTCAGAAGCCGAGGATGTTTAAGAATAAGAAGTCGGCGCAGGATGCCCATGAAGCCATCCGCCCGACATCGGCACGCCGTTCACCCAAAGCGCTGTCTGCACATCTCACTCCCGATCAGAAGAAATTGTACGAGCTCATCTGGAATCGGTTCGTCGCCTGTCAAATGTCTTCGGCACGGCTATTGCAGACTGTTTTAGAAGTCACGGCCGGGTTGTATCTCTTCCGAACGACGGGATCGGTCGTTCAATTCCGAGGCTTCATGCAGATTTATCTGATGGATAAAGAGAACGAAGAAGCTTTTTCCCTTCCAAAGGGGCTCACAAGGGGAGAAGGCGTTGTTCTGCTCAAACTCGATCCCCAGCAGCATTTTACCAAACCTCCCGCCCGGTACAACGAGAGCAGTCTGGTCAAAGAATTGGACAACAAGGGGATCGGAAGGCCTTCCACGTACGCTCTGATCATATCGACGCTTTTAGATCGAAAATATGCGGAGAAAGAGAATCGGAGCCTCAGGGCGACGGATCTGGGATTTGCCGTGAATCGGATTCTGACAGAGCAGTTTCCCGATATTTTCAACGTCGGATTCACGGCCCGCATGGAGGAAGAACTCGACGAAGTGGAGTCGGGCGAGAAAGAAAAGCTGGATGTGCTGGAGGGTTTCTACCGACCATTCAACGATGCCGTCGAAAGAGCGATGGAGAAGAAGGAAGCGATCAAAGAATCGCTTCAGGAGGAGAGGGACGAGCGATGCCCCAAATGCGGCCGAGAACTCGTGGTAAAGTGGGGGAGGAACGGCAGGTTTGTGGCCTGTACGGGCTATCCGGAGTGCAAGCACACGCAACCGCTCGACAACGATTCGCAGAAAACGGATGAGGCCTGCGAAACATGCGGCAGTCCGATGGTGGTCAAGATGGGACGGTACGGCCGATTCCTGGCCTGTTCGAAATATCCTGACTGCAAATTTACGAAGCCTGTTTCGACGGGCGTGGCTTGTCCCGAAGAGGGGTGCGGGGGGCGTCTCGTTGAGAGGAGGAGCCGCCGCGGAAAAACCTTTTTTGGATGTTCCAATTATCCCGCATGCAAATTTGCGACGTGGTACAGACCGGTTCCAGATCGATGTCCTGAATGCGGCCATTCCTTCTTGGAGGAGAGAACGAGCAAGGCGGGGGAGCGTTTCCTTCAGTGCCCGAAGTGCAAAGCTGTCGTCCGGAGGGAGGAAACGCAGGATTCAATGACAGAGGCGGAGCGATGAGGAAGGCAGCGGAAGCCTTCTACCAGTATCTGTTGTCGGAGAGACGGTATTCCCTTCATACGGTTCAGGCGTATAAATCGGATTTAGAACAGTTCATCGATTATCTTGTACGCGTGGAAGGAATGCCCGATCCCCCTTTCATTGAAACCGTGACGAGGGAAAATGTCAGGAGATTTTTGGGAGGGCTCGTCCGCCACGGGATGAGTAAAAAGAGCGTTGCGCGGAAGCTTGCCTCACTCAGGGCGTTTTTTAGATTCGGAGTGAAGACGGGGAAATTGAGGACAAATCCGACGATCGCGTTGATTGCACCGAAGACGGAAAAGCATCTTCCCGAGTTTTTCAGAGAAGAAGAAATGCTCGATGTGTTGAGGGGAATCGATAAAGGGTCCATCGAGGGAATTCGAGATGGAGCGATTTTAGAGATGTTCTATGGAACGGGGATGCGTTTATCGGAACTCGTGGGACTCAACTTGGAAGACGTGGATTTGGCAGCCGGAACAATTCGGGTCTTCGGAAAGGGTGGGAAGGAGAGAGTACTTCCTATCGGTAAGAACGCCGCACAAGCCGTGAAAATGTATCTTTCGAAGAGGGTTGAATTCCATCCGAAGCAGGAAACGCGGGCATTCTTTTTAAATCGATGGGGGAGCAGGATCTCGACGAGGGGCGTTCAGATTCGTGTGAAAAAATGGCTCCGCCGGGTATCGGAGAAAAAAAAGTTGAGTCCCCACATGCTGCGTCACACTTTTGCGACGCATCTTCTGAATCGGGGTGCAGACCTGAGAGCCGTGAAGGAATTGCTGGGGCATTCGAGTCTTTCTACGACACAGGTGTACACACATTTAACGACGGCTCATCTCAGAAAAGTGTATCGTCAGGCGCATCCTCGCGCCGAATCATCATAAAATTCTGGATGACAGTCCAGAAAATCCAACATAAGCATAGGAGACCCCCATGAGGATTCATATTACCGCGCGTCGTTTTAAGCTGTCGGAAGAGTTGAAACTTTATGTGGAGAGCGAAGTATACCGTCTGAAAAAATACTATGAGCCCATCATCGATGTGGACATCATCTTAAGCTGGGAAAAGAAGAACAGAATTGCCGAAATCAACATGAAGGTTTTTGGAACTGTTTTAACATCTCATGACAGGTCGGAGGACATGCGAAAGTCGGTCGTTCGGGCGGTGGATAAATTGGAGAGGCAATTGAAGAAATACAAAGATCGACGCCACGGTTTCAATCATGATAAGATCGGAGTGGAGCCTGCAGAAAATAGCCATGATGCATTCTCTGTGAAAACTGAAGGATAAGTGTTGGAGCACAAGAAAGGAAAACCAGAGGGTTCAGGCATTTCGGTTGAGACGCTTTTTCTTGAGAATGAGAAGAAATTCAAATTCAAGCAGGTCTCTGACAAGGGGAATCTTCAGAAACGTATCGTCGAGAAAGATCTTCACAGACCGGGTCTCGCGCTTGCAGGGTTCGTCGAAGTGTTTCCTTTCCACAGGGTGCAGCTTTGCGGCAACACGGAAATGACGTACTTGAAGGATCTCTCTCCGAAAGAACGGGAGGGCGCCCTCAAGAAGGTGTTTTCGTACGACATTCCTTGTATTATCCTCACAGATAAGAACAAGCCCTCTCCTGATTTTCTTCGACTGGCGAATGAGCGGGGCGTCCCCATGTTCTGCACACCGTTTGCGACGACGAAAGTCATCCGACTTTTAGGGGATTACCTGGATGAGAAGTTCGCGCCCAGGATTTCTTTCCACGGTACGCTGGTCGATGTGTACGGAATCGGGATTCTGTTCACCGGGCGGAGTGGAATCGGCAAGAGTGAGGTTGCCTTGGATTTGGTGGCTCGGGGCCACCGATTGGTGGCTGATGACATCGTTTCCATTGTCCGACGCACGCAAGGCATTCTCATGGGGATGGGAAACGAAACTCTTCGGTATCATATGGAAATACGAGGCGTGGGAATCATTGACATTCAAGAGGTATTCGGGATTCGGGCTATTCGAAGGCAGAAGCGGATTGAAGTGCAGGTCGAACTGGTGGACTGGGATCAGTCGGAGAAATACGAGCGCTTAGGCCTGAAGGATATGACGAGCAAAATCTTGGGTGAAAAAATCCCCTTGGTACGTCTTCCCATTTATCCGGGCAAGAATATTTCGGTCATTGCCGAAGTCATCGCTTTAAACCAACTTTCGAAAATCTATGGTCATCATTCAGCGAAACGGTTTGATGCAAGGCTCAATCGAAGGATCAAATCGAAACTTCGGGCCATACATGCGTATTTGGATCATGATTTTGAATAAGTTTCGTGCGACTTGAAGACGGGAAGTCATATTGATCAGAATCCCGTATTTTAAAGAGGATGCTAAATATGGGTGAACGGAAAGCGGAGATTCTTGTTGGAGTGGCTGTATCCGCGGCTCTTCTGATTCTTGTTCTGAGCATCATCTGGGGTAAAGGGATGAATGTGTTTTCGGGCCGCGTACGGCTGGTTGTCCGTTTTGAGGATGTCGGGGGGCTCGGGAAGGGAGATCCGGTGCTCATCCGAGGGATTCAATGCGGGGAGATAGAACACATTGTTCTGGAACACGATTTCGTTGAAGTGCGGATGTGGATTCGGGAGGATGTGACTCTGTATTCGGATTGTCGGATTGTCGTAGAGAGCCGCGAATTGATCGGAGGCAAGCAGGTGGTCATCCATCCGGGAACGAGTCTTCAGTTCGCAGATATGAATGGTGTTTTTCGCGGAGAAACGAAGGGAGATGTGGGAGATCTCTTCGTAAATGTGGAAGCGGTTGTCGCACGAGCGGATTCTGTTTTACGGCAAGTCGAAGATTTTGTCAGAAAGAATCGTCTCAATAAGGCATTAGAGAGCGTGGAAGCGTTGACGAGCCAAGCCCAGGCACTGGTTTCTGAGAACCGCAAGGGATTGCAGCTGTCCGTTGAACGGTTGGACCAGATGACACGCGATCTTCAAGAAGATTCCACTGTTTTCCACTTCGGAAACGTCGTTACACGACTGGACAGCACGGTTCGATTGATGAAGAATATTGCTTTGCGGATGGATAGTGAGGATGGGACGTTCGGTAAGCTCCTGAGGGATCGGTGGCTTTACGATCAGCTTTTAGAGACGACAGCCAACCTCGATTCGCTCATCGCAGACATTAAGAACAATCCAAAGAAGTATATCCGTTTTTCTGTGTTTTAATAAATCATTCGGTTCATCAGAAGAAATCGAAATTAACACCGAAAAGCACCGAAGATAAGCAGCTATCGAAAATAAAATCTCTTGATATATTTCGGTGGACTTCTGTGATTTTCGGTGTTCCATTTGTTTGATCTAATGTTTAGTCTGTCGTCGAAGGGCAGAAGTTGTGGGCTTATTTAAGGTTTGACTTTTGGGGACTTATTTCTTAGATTGAAATGAATATAAGTTGAGGTTTGCAAGGATGATTGAAGGCGTACAGTTGAAAACACTCAGGCTGATTCCCGATGAGAGGGGCCGTCTGATGGAAATCCTGCGCTGCGATGATTCGATTTTCGAGAAGTTCGGGCAGGTGTACATGACGACCACCTATCCAGGCGTCATTAAGGCATGGCATTATCACAAGAAGCAGAACGATAACATTGCGGTCGTCAAAGGAATGTTAAAATTGGTCATTTATGACGATCGGGAAGGGTCTCCCACCCACGGAGAGTTGAATGAATTTTTCGTGGGTGATTACAACCCGAGGCTTGTGCATATCCCCCAAAATGTATACCATGGGTGGAAATGTATCAGTCCGGAGGAGGCCATCGTCATCAACTGTGTGACGGAACCGTACGACAGAGACTGTCCGGATGAACACCGGCTTCCTTACGATACGGAAGAAATCCCCTATGATTGGGGGATTAAGATGGCGTAAGGAACGGAGACACTTTTTTATTCGCGCAGCATTGCGGTTTATCGAATACGGTTTCCGATTGAGTTTTGGAGCTTGCATGCAAAAACTTTTAGTTACGGGGGGAGCGGGATTTATCGGGAGCAATTTCATCCGGCACATGCTTTCGAAACAGGATGATATTCAAATCACCAATTTGGACAAATTGACATACGCCGGCAATTTAGATAATCTGAGAGATGTTGAGGAGGATCCGCGGTATGGATTCGTGCGGGGGGACATCTGCGACGAATCGGTCGTGAATCCGTTGATGAAAGATATGGATGTTGTCATAAATTTTGCCGCCGAAAGCCATGTAGATCGTTCCATCGGCAAACCGGATGATTTTATTCGGACCGATGTTTTCGGCGTTTTCGTCCTGTTGGAGGCGTCGAGGAAATACGGCATCCAGAGGTTTGTTCAGATCAGCACAGATGAGGTTTATGGGAGCACTGAAGACGGATTCTTTGAAGAGACCGACGCTCTGATGCCGTCGAGTCCGTATGCCGCTTCGAAGGCGGGCGCGGACCGGCTGGCGTATTCATACTATGTGACGTATCGACTTCCCGTGGTCATTCCCCGGAGTTCGAACAACTACGGGCCTTACCAGTATCCCGAAAAATTAATTTCCCTCTTCATCACGAACGCGCTGGACGACAAAGCACTCCCCATCTATGGAGATGGGAAGAACGTACGCGACTGGTTGTACGTCTTGGATAACTGCGAGGCGATAGAGACGGTGATGGAGCGCGGGAAGGATGGCGAGGTTTATAACATCGGGGCGGGGAACGAGAAAAACAATTTGGAAATTACGGAGTGCATCCTTCGGGAGCTGGGCAAGCCGAAGACGCTGATGACATTCGTGAAGGATCGGGAGGGACACGACAGGAGGTACGCCCTGCAAGTTGACAAGATGCGGAAATTGGGCTGGGAACCCCGTTACACCTTTGAGAAAGGAATGCAGGAGACGGTTGGGTGGTACAGCGACCACAGATGGTGGTGGGAGAAACTGAAGAGCGGAGAGTACTTGGAGTATTACCGGAATCATTACAAACGAGAATTGTGATCACTAAAGGCGAGGCATTTATGGACCTGAAACAGAAAATTGAAACAAAGAACGCAAAGATTGGTGTGATTGGGTTGGGATATGTGGGGCTCCCACTTGTCATCGAGTTTGTTGAGGAGGGATTTGACTGTATCGGGTTTGACATCGATGACCAGAAAGTCACTTTACTGAATGATTGTAAATCATATATTAAACACATTCCGAAAAGCCGCATTGAGAAAATGATGAAGAGCGGACGGTTCGAGGCGACGACTGATTTTTCCCGCATCAAAGATGTGGACTGCATCCTCGTGGCCGTACCCACTCCATTGGATAAACATCAGCAGCCGGACCTCAGTTACATCATCAATACATCGGAGATGGTATCGAAATACTTGCGTAAGGATCAGCTCGTTGTGCTGGAAAGTTCAACGTGGCCGGGCACTACTGAAGAGGTCATGAAACCCATCTTGGAGAAGTCCGGACTGGTGTGTGGGAAAGATTTTTACGTGGCCTTTTCCCCGGAAAGGGAGGATCCCAACAATCCGGAGTTCACGACGAGGACGATTCCCAAAGTCGTGGGAGCGAATAGTCCTTATAGCTTGGCATGCGCGAAGGCTCTTTACGATGCTGTCATCGTTCAGACTGTACCGGTTTCCTCGAGTCAGGCGGCTGAAGCCACAAAACTTTTGGAAAACATCTTCCGAAGCGTCAATATCGCTCTTGTCAACGAAATGAAGATCATCTTGGACCGGATGGGAATCGACGTGTGGGAAGTCATCGAAGCCGCATCGACGAAACCTTTCGGGTTTATGCCATTCTACCCGGGACCGGGACTCGGAGGGCACTGCATCCCAATCGATCCCTTCTACCTTACCTGGAAGGCCAAGGAGTACGATATGCCCACCCGGTTCATCGAGCTGGCAGGAGAGATCAACACGCACATGCCGTACTGGGTTGTCCAGAGAGTCATGGAGGCCATGAACGCGGAGGGCAAGAGTTTGAAAGGATCGAATGTGCTCATCCTCGGAGCGGCCTACAAGAAAGACATCGACGACATGCGGGAGAGTCCGACATTAAAGCTCATCGAGCTTTTGGAAGAGAAGGGGGCGGAAGTCGCTTACAACGATCCTTACATTCCCGTGATGCCGCATGTTCGGAAGTACCAGTACGACTTGAAGAGCGTGGAGCTCACTCCGCAGAATTTGAAAAAGTACGACGTAGTAGTCATTTCCACGGCCCACAGTTGTTATGATTACGACGCAATCGTTGAGCATGCCCGATTAATCGTTGACACACGGAATGCGTTGAAGGACGTAAAGAAGGGTCGTTCAAAAATTGTAAAGGCATAAGCGGATCATGGGGGAATCAATCGAGATTGAACGTCGTCATCATCATGGGAGAACGGATTTTAAGATGAGCGGACAATCTGTCGCTCGGTTTTTTGTGAGCTTCCTTTTGTTGGGCGCTTCTGTCCGCGCGCAAGTGGCCGAAGAAGAGAAGCTCCTTAAAAAAGAAATCATCACGCCCAAGGTCATCGATTTCTCCAGGATGCTGGAGAAAGGAAAAATGACGCGGGAGGATTTCGAATTCTGGAAGCGGCAGAAGAGGGCCAAAATCGAAGAACGTCTCTCAGCGATGGAGGCATTGGAACGGGCGGTGGATCCGGAGAAATATATCGTCGGTCCGAGCGATGTATTTTCCTTCAACGTCTGGGGCGCGATGGAAGCGCAGTATCCGATGGCCGTGAATCCGGAGGGGAAATTGTCTATCCCTTCCGTGGGCGAAATCCAGGTGGACGGGAAGACTTTGGCGGAAGTTCAAGCGTTCGTTTTGGGTAGGGCTAAACCGTACTATGCAAACAGCGAGATCACTCTCACGTTAGAG
>JBDRSZ010000383.1:0-3148 GCA_043824415.1 bacterium
ACAGGAAGCAGGTGAAAGGGTTAAAAAGGGATCTGGAGATGGGTGACGGTACGATCGAGCAAATCGTCGTTGAAGAGAATTCGCCTTTATCAGGCAAGAAGTTGATGGAAATAAAATTTCCTAAAGCTGTCTTGGTGGGAACGATTGTTCGGAATGACCAGGTGATTATCCCTGACGGCCAGACGATCTTGGAAAAGGGGGATAAGGTGACACTGCTTGGGAAAAAAGAGGATGTTGAAGAAATTCTGAATAAATTAAGCAAAGAATAAACATGAAAATTTGGCATTCCCATCTGTACAATTCCTAAAATATTGAGAGGAGGAAGTTATGGCTAAATTTTGGGAAAAAGTAAAGAAAACGATTAGCGGAAGCGCAGAATCTTTGAAAAAAGGTACTGAATCCGTCGCAAAAACAGTAGTTCAAAAAACACCTAAGGTCGCCGAAACTGTCGCTGAAAAGACCGGAGAGGCAGTCGTATTCAGTAAACTAAAACTCCGGCTTTACAATCTCAATCGCAATGTCGAAAAAACGTTGAGTGAAATGGGTGGGAGAACGTATGAACTTTTTAAGCGGAATCAAACAAATGTTTATGAGGATGAGGAGGTTAAAGCATCGATAGAAAAATTAAAGAAGCTAAAAAAAGAGATCAAGGCCACAGAAAAAGAGATCGAAGAGCTGGGCAAGGAGGAGGAAGAGACCGATCATGTAAAAGACAAAAAAGAAAGCGTTGATCATGCAAAGGTAAAAGAAAAAAAGGAGAAATAGGGCTGCAAATTGAAAGCTTATTATAGAGAAAGACTTTCTGTTATCTTCCGCTACCTTTCCACCATCCTCATTATTGGTGGGATTCTTTTAGTCCTTCCTTTCATCATCGGTATCGTCTATGGCGAACAATCTTCGTTCGACCAGCTCATTCAGGCTTTTCTACTACCGGGCGGTGTGGCCGCCGTTGCGGGACTCGTAGCCAGAGCTTTCTCAAGAGTACATTCCCTTTCATTAAAGGATTCCATGTTCATCTGCACCCTGTCCTGGATACTGCTGACGCTTATCGGCGCTGTGCCTTTTGTGGTCATCCTGCATGTCAGCTACTTGGATGCGTGTTTTGAAACAATGAGCGGTTTTACGACAACCGGTATCACGGTTCTTACCGGTCTAGATACCATGCCTCATTCGATTTTATTCTGGCGGGCCCTCACCCAGTGGATCGGGGGACTGGGTATTTTGAGCATGTTTCTTCTTATCGGTTTTAAGGGTGGAGCCGCAGCCAACAAACTCTTCCTCGCGGAAAGCCACAAGATCACGAGCAAGAGCCCGTCTCCCGGCATGTTCCGCACAGCCAAAATCCTGTGGACGATGTACATCAGCTTCACCGTCGCAGAAACACTCATCCTGCTATCGCTGGGGCTCCATCTGTTCGACGCGGCCACCCATGCATTCACGACGATTTCGACGGGCGGCTATTCAATCTACGACAATTCCATCGCTCAGTACCGCATCGCAGGATTCGCCCACGCGGATCTGATCGAATTGACGATCCTGCTCTTCATGCTGTTCGGAGGCATCAATTTTTTCATACACTACAGAGTTTGGACGGGCAGTCCCAAGGCTCTGTGGGACAACACCGAACTCCGCTATTTCTGGAGCATCATCATCGGTGGAATTATACTGATGTTTCTCAGTCAAATCCGTTCCAACGGATTCCCTGATTTCGACCATGTCGAAACAACCTCCGCCGGTTTCAAAACCGTTCTCATTCACCTGAAAACCATCGCGTTCCAGGTCGTATCCATTATAACAACCACCGGATACGCGACGCAGGACATCAACAGCGTTTACTTCACGGCATTCGCAAAACAAGCTTTTCTCGTCCTCATGGTCATCGGCGGATGCGCCGGTTCCACCGGCGGCGGCATCAAAGTCATCCGCGTGGCTGTCTTAACGAAGTTGGTTAAAAACCGAATCATAAAACTCAACTCGAGCAGGCTCACCAGGCATCCCCTGACGATCGATAGTGAAAAAGTGGACGATGAGGAACTCAGACGCATCTTCACGCTGTTCTTCATGTGGATCGTATTGCTCGTCATAGGAGGAGGTATCACAGCGTTCTTTTCGAATCTCTCCGGATGGCAGAGTTTTTCAGGCATGTTCTCCGCCCTTGGGAACATCGGCCCCTGCTACATTTCTGTTCAGGAGATGATCGCACTCCATCCAGTCATAAAAATCACTTTCATCCTTGGAATGCTGGCAGGACGCCTCGAGATCCTGCCCGTGCTATTGATATTCAGTAAAAAATTCTTTAAATAGAAAGAAATAGAATGGCGCACTAAGAATGCAACCAATTTTTTTATGAATGCTATCTATTTCTCTGTGGTATTCTGTGGTTGAATTGTTGAAGGAGAACAATATGTACATCATCATCGCCGGCGGCGGCACGCTGGGCTTCGAACTCATTGGAAACCTGATCAAAACGAAAAAGGAACTCGTCGTCATAGACAACGACAAGGAGAATTGCGACGACCTCTTTTCGTCGTTTGGAGTGGAAACGGTTTTCGGGGACGCCACGAAAATATCCGTCCTTAAAGCGGCCGGAATCGAGAGAGCGGACATGGTTATCGCCACGATGCGCAACGACGCCGCGAATCTCGCATTCTCCGTACTGGCCAAGAGTTTTTCGGTCCCGGAAATCATCGTGCGCATGAACATCAAAAGTTATTTCGAAGCGTACAAAACCGCGGGCGTCTCCCACATCCTGAACGTTGTCGATCACCTGGTCGAAGACATCCTCTACCTCGTCGAAAAGCCCGACATACAGCGCGTAGCGCGGCTTGGTGACGGTGCCGTAGAAATATTCATCGTCCGCGTGCCCGAAAACGGAAAAATCGTGGGGAAAACCATCTCCGAGATTGCCTCCAATAAGAAACTGCCGGAGGAGAGCATCATCGCCGGGGTGTACGATAAAAGTGAGAACGAATTCAAAGTCCCCAGAGGGAACACAAAAATCAACGGTGAAACCGAGCTCTTTGTCATCACCAAACCCGCGCTCGTCAAGAGGACAGCGAAGTATCTTATCCAAACCTGACAATTAAAACAGAACAACGAATCACATATCAGCTAACCTGAATTATTCACCACGGATCGACACGGAACA
>JBDRSZ010000384.1:0-2430 GCA_043824415.1 bacterium
CATCATCGTTTCATTTTTTTCATCAACTCATTTGAAAAAATTAATTTAAATCGTTTTTTCATCTTCAAATCAAAGAAGGAGGGTGTTGTCATGAGAAAGAACATTTTATCCGCAGTGCTGTGCTTCATTTTAATCCTCACGATGGAGAGAGTTCACTATGCCGCAGGTCAAGTCATTTCGACGAATAAGGGTAAGCTCCTGACGCTTGCGGTTCAGGGTGAGATCGCGCCGGCCCAGCCTTCAAGGGGGTATACGACGACCTGGGACGGGAAACCGAAGATGGCTATCGGGACCGGAGGCATCAATTACAACTTGAAGATCGGCGATAAAATTTTCGGATGGGCCTGCGGTGACAGGGCGACAATGGGCGTCGCTGCTATCGGGGCCGGATCCGAATATGCAGGAGGCTCTTGGCTCATCTACACTTCCATTGGTAATGATGTGAAAGTTTTGGGCGGCGAGGCCAGGGGGGAGAAAGGCGTTGTCATCGGGAAATTCGGGGGCTACGTGCTCATCCATTTCGCGGATGATGTTTTAGATAAGCTCTCCATCGGCGATAAGCTTCACGTGAAGGCCACGGGCGTCGGACTGGAAATTGAAGGATTTGATGATGTATTTTCTCACGGCATCGCGCCTGAAATTTTAGAAAAACTTGTCCTCAAAGTATCGGGCGGGAAGCTTGAAGTGCCTGTTGTCATGGAAATTCCGGGTGAGATTGTCGGTCAAGGCGCAGGCCGCGGAAGCCTTTACGGGAACTGGCACATTCAGACCTGCTATCCTCCGGACATCAAGAAGTACGGTTTGGACGAGCTGCGTTTCGGGGATCTCGTCCTCCTGAAGGATATCCAGACGGATTACGGGATGGGGTATTTCAAGGGAGGCGCGACTTTGGGCGTGGTCTGCAGCGGACCGAGCGATGTTTCCGGTTTAGGAATCGGTGTGACGCCCATTCTGTCTACAAAGTGGGGTAAGATCGTCGGCCGTATCGATCCGACTGCAAATATCGGCAAGGTTTTAGGTATTCAGTCTGGAGGCTCGTCTTCACAGAAAACTTCGGCCGCATTGAAGACGAACAGGGACATGCTCATCACGACTGCGGTCGAGGGTGTTGTGCAGCCCGCCGGGGGCAGGGAGTATTGGACGACCTGGGACGGGAAACCAAAGCTTGCTATAGGAATGGCTTCGATCAATTATACGGTTTCGATGGGCGACGCCACTTACGGATGGGCGAATGCGGACCACGTTGAACCGGACGTGACGATTCAGGGCCGTGACAGACAGAGTCCCAGCGATTGTGCGATTGCCATTTTAGGGTGCATCGGGAACGAGGCCAGAGTTGTTTCTGGAGAAGCAAAGGGCGCCAAGGGAATTTTTCTCGGGAGGCATGCAGGATCGAACGACCTGGTTTGGTTTCCCAAGGATGTTCAGGAGAGAATGACTCTGAACGACCGGATTCAGGTGAAGGCGCGGGGCGTCGGATTGAAGATCGAGGGCTTCGAGGACGTGCGCGTGAACAAACTCGATCCTGATCTATTGGAGAAATTGGGTATTACCATCAAAGGCAAGCAACTTGTGGTTCCTGTCGTGATGGAAATTCCCGGGCATATCATGGGGTCGGGCATCGGAGGATCGTTCTTAGAGACGGTGGATTACGATATCCAGACAACGGACCCGAAAATTGTAGAAGAGTACCACTTGAAATCACTTAACCTCGGAGATCTTGTGGCTATCCGGGACCATTATGATTTTTATGGACGGGGGAGATACGAAGGGGCTATGACTGTGGGCGTTGTCATTCACGGCTGGAGTGACATCGCGGGTCATGGTCCAGGCGTGAATCCGGTGCTGAGTGCGTTACCGGGTCGAATCCAGACGAAGATCGATCCGCAAGCGAACGTCGCGTATTATCTTGGGATTAAGACAAAACCGGGGGAATGAAGGATTTTAAAATTCCATCAGTGTTTATAAAAATCAGTTAAGGGAGTTTCGTTCGGCCCATCCTTAAGAGACTGTTGAAAAACTATATTTAAAAAATTCTTCATACTGAGCGGAGTCGAAGCACTATTGTGATATCAGAACTTGGAGCCTTCGACTTCGCTCAGGCTGAAGAGTTGAAGGGATTTTTCAGCAGTATCAAAATACAGGGATGGGCTTTTTCTTTCTCCTATATTGTTATTGTGAGTAAGAGGAAACGTGACTATATTTTAGTGGTCACTTCAGCTAAGAATGATCACATGAATTTTGTTTGAAAGGAGAACGGAAATGATTCCGCGAAAAATTAAAGATGGTATTTATTGGCTGGGAGCCGTCGACTGGGACAGGAGGCTGTTCGATTCCCTCATCCCCCTGCCGGATGGCACGAGCTACAATGCCTATTTCATCGAGGGTGGAGAGAAGACCGTGCTGGTCGATTCGGTAGATCCGACGATG
>JBDRSZ010000385.1:0-28928 GCA_043824415.1 bacterium
GACATACCCGGGATACCATCCTCCGTGACGCATCCACCGTCCCAGGAAAAAAGCCTTCCTCGGCATCCTGTACCCTGCGAATGCGCGGTCCGCATTAACGATGCTGCGGATCTCCTGCGCGAGTTCATGCGGGACCCTCTCGTCCGCATCCACCCAGATCACCCAGTCGCCTTTTGCCCGCTCTAACGCGACCTGCTTCGTCCCTGCAAATCCCTTCCATTCGATTTCGTATACCTTATCCGTGTATTCCCTCGCGATCTTCACCGTATCGTCCTCGCTGCCCGAGTCCACGACCACGATCTCGTCCGCAAACGACAGACTCTTCAAACACTCCGCGATGTTCTCGGCCTCGTTCTTCGCAATGACGATGGCCGACAGGGTCGTCAAATTGATCCTCCGTTTTTCTCGAAGAAGGCGCGATGGTACTTCGCAACAGTCTCGAATATCCGGTCTAAATCCAGCTCCGTCACACAGCAAGGACTCGGACAGAAAGACTTCCAGCACGGCGAACAGTCCAGATCGGAAAGGATTTTCTCGCCCCGGTCGTACAGATCGATCTCTGTACCGCACGAGACGCCGAACCAGACAACGACGATTTTCTTCAGCCCGACGGCGACGTGCATCCCAAGCGTGTCGCCCGTGACTACGAGATCGCACAGGTTTTCGTACAGGATTCCCCTCCGAAGGCCCTCCGTCGTGGGAGTCTCGGTTGCCTTGTCACCCGTGCGGCGTTTGATCTCCCCATTCCTTTCGGTATCCTCCTTGCCTCCCAGCAATAAGACGGACGTCCCCGGCAATTCCCGCACGACCCGTTCGATCAAAGCCGCGTGCTGATCGACGGTCATCTTCTTCAATGGAAACACATTCGAACACCCCGTGTTAAAGCCGACGACGAAATGCGTCTCATCGATGCCCAACGCTCTCCTCGTATTCTGGCAAAAACCTTCCTCCGCATCCGCAAGCCGGAGCACGTATGCATCACGGCAGTAATCCAGCTTCAACGTCTCCGCCAATATCTCCTGGCCAGTCCGGCGGTTCTGTCGAAACTTCAAGTCATCGTCAATACCCATGCGATAATTGTACTCCGCCTCGGGATTCAGCGGAACGATGGCTCCGTTCTCACTCAGGCCGAATCCCAATTTCTCCTTGGCACGCAAACTCATCGTGAACACAGCGGAGTTCTCATTCTTATCCGCATTCAGGACTTCATCGAACGACATTTGTTGAAGGATCATCCGGCTTTCATCGCTCCATTCCCATACTCTATGGATGAACGGATTATTCTCCAAGACGGACATCGCATTCTTCTTTGTGATCCAGTGGATCGTGCTCTCTGGATATTTCCGCTTTATCGCCGGAAGCATGGCCGTTGTCATCAGAACGTCCCCGATGAAATCGAGGTTGACGATCAGAACCCGACGCCCATGCGGAAGCGGTTCGTCGCACGGACAGATTTTGTAAGGCTCGCACGGTTTATAGCCGGTAAAACGCCTGCAATCAAGGTCTGACAAAATGTCTATAAGAGATCCCATTCTTTCTCTTCTTCTGAAACTCATCGCTCAGTTTATTCTTCTATTTAGAAGATATTCATGACACTTCCGTTTTCAGCAAATGATAAACACCATAAATTCCGGTCATCGCGGCCCGTTCCTGAATTGCAGATCGTACAGCACCTTGTACAAACCATCCTTCTTGATCAGTTCCCGATGCGTCCCGGCCTGGACGATTTCCCCCTCGTTTAAAACGATGATGCGGTCCGCATTCTGCACGGTCGAAAGCCTGTGGGCAATGACGATCGTCGTCCTCCCCTTCATCAGATTATCGATGGCCTGCTGCACGAAAATCTCAGACTCCGTGTCTAAAGAAGATGTCGCTTCATCGAAAATGAGAATCGGCGGGTTCTTCAGAATCGCTCTCGCAATCGATATACGCTGGCGCTCCCCGCCAGAAAGCTTCATGCCCCGGTCGCCGATGACCGTCTCATATCCGTCGGGCATATCCAGGATAAATCCATGCGCGTTGGCTGCCTCGGCCGCTTCTACGACCTTTTCGAAAGGGTTATCCGTCAGGCCGTAAGCGATATTGTTTCGAACCGTATCGTTGAACAGAATAACATCCTGAGTAACGATTCCCATCGAGTTTCTGAGGGAATTCAGCCGAATCTTTCGAACGTCCGTCCCGTCGATGGACACAGATCCAACCACCGGATCGTAAAAGCGGGGAATGAGATCCACGAGCGTCGATTTCCCGGCGCCGCTGGGTCCTACGAGCGCGACCACTTCGCCGGGATCCACCCGCAGGTCGATATTCTTCAAAACCGGCTCATCTTCGTTATAGTAAAAAGAGATATTCTCGAAAGCAATCGCTCCGCGCACGTGCGGCATCTCAACGGAATCCGGACTGTCTTCGATTTCCGAAGTCGTCCGCAGTACGCGGAAAATTCTCTCGGCCGCGGCCAGACCCTCCTGAATATTGTTGTTCGCGTTGCTCAATTCTTTGACAGGCTGCATCATCGAATAAACGCAAGCGAGAAACAGGATGAAGAAATCTCCTGAGATGAGCTCCCCGCCGATGACTTGCATGCCCCCGTACCAAAGAATGAAAAGACTGACCAGCACGGTCAATTGTTCTGATACCGGAGAGACCATCTTCTGGGTTCTCGTGATATGAAGAATACTCCGCAAATAGTGTTTCGTTTCCTTCAAGAATTTCGCAATCTCGAACTTCTCCATAGCAAACGCCTTGACGACGCGAATCCCGGTAATCGTTTCCTGGAGAATGGAGGTAATGTTCGCCATCTGCTCCTGCCGCAGCGTGCTGACCTTGCGTAGCCGCCTCCCGATGGAAACGATAAACAGCAAACTCAACGGAAGTAGGATGAATGCGATGAACGACAGTTTCCAGCTGATGACGATGGCCATCCCCATGAACAGGAGGATGAGGAGTGGATCTCGGATCAAGCTCGTGAACGTTACGTTGATGGGTTTGATCGCGATCTGTACATCGTTCGTCACGCGCGAGATGAGTTGACCCGCTCTCCGTTTCTGAAAGTAGCGCAAAGACAATCGGTGCATGTGCGTATACAGATCATCCATCAGATCCTTGGCGATTCGCTGCTCGATGAACGCCATGAGATAGGCCTGGAAATAGCCAAACACATTCTTGAACAGGAATAAAAAAAAGAAAACGACACATATCCTCCTCAAGGATTGCATCTTCGAGCCCCGAAGCAAGTACACATCCATAGCCGACTTCAGCGTCATCCGCAGGTCCCGAAGCGACTCGATCTTCTTGATCGTCACAGCCCGGGTGCGCTCCTGTGAATCCGAAGTGGAATCTGTACGCATGCGATTGAACGATACCTGCGTCTCGGGGGATTTCTTTATTGTTTCGGCTATTTCGGTTGAACCGAAGAACGTATTCCCTGAAAAAAGTGTATCTAAGAAAGGAGCGATCATCCATACAGAAAAACTGCTGAAAACAGCGAAACAAATCATGCACACGACAGAAAGCAACATCCGCCCGCGATAGGGTTTCAAATATTTCAGCAGCCTGATATAGATTTTCATCGTACAGCCATCCGTTGATTCGAAACGGATTCATCCTCCTCCAGAAGCGGACGCAGAGCCTGCCAGACTTCCTCGACGGATAAGTCCTTCATACACGCATTCGTCTCGCAAACAAGCCTGTTGCAGCCCAGGCAGTCCAAACCTTTTTTTTCGACCACGTGGTGTAAAGAACCGTAAGGACCTTGAAGTCTCGAATTCGTCGGTCCAAAAATCCCGACCGTGGGAGTCCCCACAGCCGCGGAGATGTGCATCGGCCCGGAATCGTTGGCCACGACAAACCGGCACCGCAAGCACAACGCTCCCAACTCTTTGAGTGTCGTCCTCGGAGCAAGCGTCAACGCATGGCGAGCCAAATCCTTGACACGTTCGGCATGGGCTTTCTCTCCGGGTCCCCACAAAACGACGACTTCCGCATGGAAATCTTCGACAAATCGATCCGCCAGCGCAGCATATTTCTCTATCCCCCAGCGCTTCGCCTCCCAGCTTCCCCAGGGATGCATCCCGACCAAAAAGGAGTCGCCCAGTCCTTTCTCTTCAATCCATGCGTCAATCGCACTGCGGTCTTTCTCAAAAACAGGAAACAGGGGCGAATCATCCACGATAGGAATGTTCAGTGCCCTGAGGGCATCCAGATTGAAATCAACTTCATGCACCCGATCCCCACGTGGATGCACCCGTATGTGATAGGCATATCTCCTCCCCTGAAATGAGAATCCCACCCGGCAGGAAGCCCCTGTCATCAGCGAGAGGAACGCGCTCCTCGGATTGCCGAAGAGATCGAGCACCAAATCGTACTTCTCCCTCCGGAGTGTTTTGAAAAAGCGAAGCCATTCTCCAAAGGCAGCGGTTTTGCGTCCTTTCTTTGGCAGGACGATGACTCTGTCGACATACGGATTTCCCTCTACGACTTGCCGGGCAGGATGTTCGACCAAGAAATGAACTTCGGCCGACTGAAATGCCTTCTTCAAGTTGGGAAGCACTGCTGTTGATAGAACCACGTCACCGATGGCTCTGAGTTTAATCACCAAAATTTTTCTAATGTCTTCCTTCAACAATTCACCACCACGCTTCGGACGAGTCCACATCCCAGCGCATTCGCAGCGTATTCTTCATCTCCTCCAAGATAGCATAGGGCACGTTATACTGACCGATGAAAAAGTACCCATTGCGCCCTCCGTGGCAGT
Organism: bacterium; assembly: GCA_043824415.1. Lineage (GTDB taxonomy): Bacteria > Zhuqueibacterota > QNDG01 > QNDG01 > DSAB01 > JBDRSZ01. The sequence goes on from JBDRSZ010000385.1 coordinate 4,754, forward strand.
CAGACCCCCCGCTGACCAAAAGGCCGTGGTTCTGTGCAAACTGGTGCAGATGCTGGGTCCGCTCTTGGTTGAATTTGGGATGGACAATCTCAATGCCATCCAGGCCCGCTTTGATGAATCGGCAAATGATGTTGTCGGACAATACATACCCGGGATGGGCAAGAAAAGAGAGGCCTCTCGCCTCCGAGATGAGTGCGATGGCTTCATCGGGATTAATTCTGTACTTTTCTTCGTAAACCTGTGACCCATACCCGATATAGCGCTGAAAAGCCTCTTGAAACGTTTCAACGTACCCTTTCTCCATCAAAACTTCGGCCAAGTGCGGGCGCCCGATGCATCGGCCCCGAGCCCTGCATTCCACCTCCTCCATCGTCAGGCAGATCCCGATTTGATTGAGGTTCCGGATCATCTTCGCCGCGCGTCTGTATCGCTCTTGACGAAAACACTCCAAATATTTCATCAACCGGGGATGATCGGGATCGAAATAGAATCCGATGATATGAATGTCCTTCCCTTCATACTGACTGCTCAGTTCAACGCCCGGCACAATCTCAATGCCCAACCGGCTCCCCGCATTTACCGCTTCGGATATGCCGTCGATCGTATCGTGATCTACAATACCCACCGCCTTGAGACCGGCCTCTTTGACTTTCCTCACTACCTGCGTGGGAGTCAATAGACCATCCGAAAAATTTGTGTGCACATGAAGATCAACCCATGCTTCTTGCATTATTGCCACCTTTGTTTTCAACAATATTTAAAAAGTGTATCATTACCGAAACTTGCAGCTTTACTCTTTAGTCACTCCTGCATTTTCGCCGCGCTATAAGTTCCCCGTATAAAATCTCAATCTGATCAACAATTTTCTGAATATCGTACAACTCCATGACCCTTTGCCTTCCTGCACGGCCGTATTCCTTCAAGGTATTCGAATTCTCCAGCATCTCCATGACAGCCGCATTCAAAGCATCCGAATCCCTCGGCCGGACGAGCCTGCCCGTTCTTCCATCCACGACAATCTCCGGCACACCGTCGGAATTCGAGGAGACAACGGGAAGCCCGGAAGCCATGGCTTCGATAAGAACGAGCCCGAAAGCCTCAGCATAGGCCGGATACACAAAGACATCCATCGCGCCATATAAACGGTCCACATCCTCACGGAAACCCGTGAAAACGATCCTTCCGTCAAGACTCTGGGACCGCGCAAAATCCAGGATGGCATCGGCCTCTTTCTCCTCTCCGACTGTGCTTCCTCCGATCGCCAGAAAGAACACGTCTGAGCGCGCTCGAATCAGACGTTGGGCCATTTCGAGGAATTCCCTGTATCCTTTCCACCACGAAAGACGACCCGCCATGCCTACGACGACCGCATCCTGAGGAATTCCCAACGATGCCCGGACAGCCTTACGATCCACATCCTTCAGACCGAATCGACGGAGATCGACTCCGTTCGGAATCGTCCGCACTTTCTCCTGCGGCACGGGATGTGTGTGGATCACATTCTGCTGGATGATCCTTGAAATGGCGATCACAGTGTCCACACGTCTGTATATCAGGCGGTGAAGAAAGTCCCGTTTGGGCCGCATTGTCCCGATATGCTTCGTCAATACGAGGGGAATCTTTTTCCGTCCCATCGAAAGGGCTGGGGCCAACACCCAGAGATCCTTCGAATAGTGCGTGTGGACGAGATCGACATCTTCCTTCTTTACCCATTCCCGGATTTTCTTAACGCCCAGAGGATCAATGTATCCATGAATCGAAAACGGGAGCAGAGGAAGCTTCGATTCTTCGACTGCCCGTCCTGTCGGAGAATGCCTGTTCGCAAGATAGGTGATGCGGTGTCCGCGTTCCCGGAGCTGCCGGCCCAATTCGACCGCCGCCATTTCCATCCCTCCCCACGCGGAGGATGAACAGACTTTGAGAATATGGAATGGACTTCTTTCCATCGAAAAATCACCTTGACATTCTTGACCGAATTCCTTTAATTACAATCCATGGATTCGAACCGTTTGAAATATTTCTTCATGGCACTCATCATCGTTTTCTTGTCCTCCTGCCAGCGAAGGACCAATCCGCCTCTCTCACAAGACCAGAAACGATTCGTTCAAGTCTACGTCCAACTCCTTCAAGTGAAAGAACGGCTCACTCCCCAACATCCCGCACTGCTCGATTCGAGTAAGGCAATCCTTGAAAAATACCATTTCACAAAAGAGGAATACGACAAATATACAGCCTATTTCAACGAAAAACCAGAACGCTGGGAAGCTTTCTTCAAAGAAGCTCTTGAGCAGTTAAAAACAGGTAAAAACGACACGCTTCGCTTCCAAAACACTACAAATCCGACTTCAAGTCTGTCAAAATCCACAAAACTCCAAGAACGTGCTTCCAAGTCAAACGATCATCACCAATAAGCTCAATCTACTTGATCTGAATTCCTTTCCTCAAGATCCTTGACAAATGCAACCTAACAGATTCTGGGCAACTGCTCGCCGCTGAGCATATCCACAATCCTGTGGCTGCCGATCCGAGTCCGTAAAACCACCTTACCCTTCGGTCCCGGTGCGACACGGCCTATCACGGTTGTTCCTCTTCCGTAGAGCGTTTTTTTCATCGCATTCACAACTTTTTCGGTTTCGTCTGGATGAATGAAAGCCACCAGGACACCCTCATTCGCCACGTACAGCGGGTCAAAACCCAAGAGCTCGCACGCGCCCATCACTTCTTCCGAAATAGGGATCGTCTCCTCGTCAAGCTCGATACCGACGCCGGATTGTTTTGCGATCTCGTTAAGCACAGTAGCGATTCCGCCGCGCGTGGCGTCCCGCATCACATGGATTCGATCTGTCACTGCCGACATCGCACTCACAAGATGATTCAACGGAGCCACATCCGATACGATCTTCGTCCGAAAGCCGAAATCCTCGCGCGCCGTGACCACGGCCATGCCGTGACGTCCGATGGGTCCGTTCACGACGATGCAATCTCCCGTCTTCGCTCCCGCACCCGAGATGGACAATCCTTCCCTGAGGACACCGATGCCCGACGTATTGATGAAAACACCATCCGCGTTTCCGTGTTCGACGACTTTCGTGTCCCCCGTGACGATCAGAACTCCCGCCTCATCCGCAGCGCTTTTCGCCGAACGAACGATCCGCTTCAAATCCTCTATGAGAAAACCCTCCTCGATGATAAGCCCGACACTTAAAAAGAGGGGCTTTGCGCCGACTACCGAAAGATCATTCACAGTCCCGCACACAGCCAACCGGCCGATGTCTCCGCCCGGGAAAAAAATCGGATCGACGACATAGGAGTCCGTCGTGAAAGCAAGTCGGGACGAAGGCACTTCGAACATGGCGCTATCGTTCAGAGGATTCAGGTAGTCGTTCCCGAAGATCGGAAGGAAAACTTCCTCGATCAGATCATGAGAGAGCCGTCCGCCTCCGCCGTGGGCCAACCGGATTTCTTCAATTCGTTTTTCCTTCACAATGCGTCTCTATTCAAAATGAGATACGGGAATCGCTTCGGTTCTTTTAGGTTCACACTTCCCCTCCCCAATTTCATCCACTTTTCTTAATAGAGACGAAAGGTAATACCGATACCCGCAACGGTCGCATATGCCTATCGGCACCTCTTCGAGCATTACGAAACCCGTTTTGTGTTTGAATACTTCTTTTTTTACGACCCGTTCTTTCACAGTCCCATCACAAAATTCACATTGGTATCCATACATGCTCATTACCTCTGTTTTACAGTTTATACACCGTGATGATGAGAAAAATTCCTGCTCCCTTGAATCTGCCAACAACACAGATGTTTGTGGTTTGATCTCTCCCTTTACCAACAATCGTATATTTGACACCGCGAGGTTCATCCGCCTCCTTGCGGACAAGCTTTCCTTTCAAGATAGCACATTCAACATCTAAAATTCCGATTTCATCCTCAGCCATTTCTTCCACTGCATGAAATGTTAAATCGAAACTTCTGAAAAATTGTTTATATCATACTTGTCATACTGGACTCCTGCCTACCGCAGGCAGGTGATCCGGTATCTCTCTTTATGAGATCCTGAATCGAGTTCAGGATGACATTCTTTTTTCAGATTTATCCAATTTTTCAGAAGTTTCAAATTATAATTCGAAGTTCGAATGGCATCGCGTATCCTGTCCTCGACCTGACTTGCCATTAGTGTATCCCGGCTTCCTAATATAATTTGTATTTAAAATACGCCGCGCATGTTCCCTCGCTCGACACCATACAGGGACCCACGGGATTTCCGGGAGTACAGGTTTTTCCAAAGTGGCGGCACGCCGGCGGTTTCGCTCTTCCTTGAAGAATCTGACCGCAGAGGCATCCTTTGGGCTCATGGGTCGGCTCCACTTCGACAGGAATCTGAACCTCGGCATCCCATGCTTCATAGGAGTCACGGATTTTAAGACCGCTATTCGGTATGGAACCGATTCCCCGCCATTCCGAATCACACGGCTCGAACACCTCTCCAATTATCTCCACCGCCGTCGGATTCCCCTCTGGCTTCACGACTCTGGAATATTGAACTTCAACCCGCGGCCTTCCGCTCCTCTTCTGCTCCACGAGCATCAATACTCCCTGCAGGATGTCCAACGGCTCGAACCCAGTCACGACGCAGCCGATCCCGAAATCTCTGGCCAAAAATTCGTACGGCTTAGAACCGATGATAGCGCTCACGTGGCCGGGGCAGATGTATCCATCGATCTTCACGTCTCCCCGACTCAATGCCTCCATGGCCGGCGGTATGACTTTGTGGGCAGCGAGGACAAAATACATTCGCATACTCCGGCGCTTGGCCTCGACGAGGGAAGCCGCCACCGTGGGAATCGTCGTCTCAAACCCGACGCCCAAGAAAACGACTTTTTGATCCGGATGCTTCTCCGCAATGGCCAAAGCTTCCAACGTGGATGTCACGACGCGAATATCACGACCCTTTGCATGCTCTTGATCCAGACTGGAAGACGAGCCTGGGACTTTCATCATGTCTCCGAACGTCGTCACGATGACGTCGGATTCTCGGGAGAGTGCGATGGCGTAATCCACCGTCCGGTTTGGAGTCACGCAAACGGGACAGCCGGGACCTGAAATCAAACGAATATTCTCAGGCAACAGCTCCCGAATGCCGTTCCGGGCAATGGCCATCGTGTGCGTTCCGCAGACCTCCATGAACGTCATCTCGTCATCGCCGGCCCGTTTCCTAATCAACTCTGCCAAATGGCGAGCCGCGCCTCCCCGACGAAACTCATCCACGAATTTCACGCGAACTTCTCCATCTCAGCGAAAAGTGCCAGCGTCTCGAGAGCCTCCTCTTCGTCCAGCTTCTGGATCGCAAATCCCGCATGAACGATGACGTAATCATCCACTTTCACATCCTTCAAGAGTTGCAGCCCCACCTCCCTTTGGATTCCCCCGATTTCTACGATTCCCTTTTCTCCTTCAATCTTGAGTATTTTCATGGGTACGGCCAAACACATCTCGTATTCCTCATTTTTATGGAAAATCACACCAGCCAATGAATCGGAAGCATTCCTTCCACTTTCCGGAACTCTGAATCGCCCGTGACCAAAGTAGCCCCCTCTGCTTTTGCCGTCGCTGTAATGAGTGCGCTCGTGTACCCGAGGGCATACTCCGCTTTCAGGCGTGCTGCAAATAAAATATCCTCCCTCGTGTTTGAGATCACTTCCAAAGGAAGCACCTCCAGCAGAGGAAGAAATGCCTCGGCTTTCTCCAAAGAATGATTCCGTGCAGTCACATAAAATGCTTCCCCCACGCTCATCTCATTGATGATTACAGGATTCTCCTCCAGCTGCGCCTTCCGAAAAAGTTCCTTGACGACTTGAAAAGGCCCTTCCTTCTGAAGGAAGTAAAGAAGCCCGTAGGCATCAAGTAAATTTTTCTGACTCAAGCCGATACTCCTCTCGACGCTCCTCCAAGAGGGCTTGGGTTAAAGAGACGCCACCGGATAAAAAACCGCACGCCGATTCGATAGGATCCTCCGGCAGCGGTTCGACAAGAACTCTCTGTTTATCGTCGGAGAGTTTAACCAAAAGCTTCGATTTGGGCCTCAATCCCAGACTCTTTCGAATCCAGGCGGGAATGACGATCTGTCCCTTCGTCGACACAGTGGTAACTGTCACGAGACTCACCTCCTAAAACGTTCATCCGTTTAACGCAATAATATAGCAAAATTCCAAACGTAAATCAAGGAACGGATCGTCTTACTATATTGATAAATGTAAAACCTTATGAAAGCCGGTAAGAAGCCACCACAGCCTGTCCGAGAGCGATGCCACCGTCGTTCGTCGGCACATGGGAATGCGAAATCACGTCGAATCCTGCCTCTCCCAAGACACGGGAAAGATGCTCCAAAAGGAATCGGTTCTGGAAACATCCGCCGCTCAGTGCCACCGTATCCATGCCCGTTTTCCTGCGGATACGGTCACAAACGTCAAAAAACAGTCGAACCAGCCCGATATGAAACCGGAGGCTGATCTCCCCAACCGCACGCCCATCAAGAACGTCATCCACGACTTGAAGAACCGCCCTGTCCGGTGAAATCAGAATCGTCTCCCCATCCTCACGAATCTCAAAACCGGTCCCTTCATCCTTCCCGTTCCACGATCCATCCCTCATGGCCATTTCCAATTCCATGGCCGCTTGGCCTTCAAAGGCGACGGTATCACGCAATCCCACAAGAGCGGCCACACCGTCGAAGAGACGGCCCAGGCTGGAAGTCTGGACGACATTGATTCCTCGCCGAATCATTCCCACGATGACACGAATTTTTTCAGAATTGACCGATTTCAATAAAGGCAATCCTTTCCATCGATTCAAGAAGTCTTCAACGCCTCCGGTTTCGGTTCGATGGATTTCGTGCAGATAAGACACAGCCATTCGCCATGGCTCTTTGATCGCCAACGCTCCACCGGGCATAGTGCGGTATTCGAAATGACCCGCGCGTTCATAAGAACGTAAATCCGCGATGAGTATCTCGCCCCCCCAGATCCGCCCGTCATCCCCGTAGCCGGTCCCGTCCAAAGAGAGTCCGATCACTTTCTCATCCCGGCCGTTCTCAGCCAGACAGGCGGCGATGTGGGCATGATGATGCTGAACGCCGATGTGTTCGATCCCCTCCTGCTCCAGTGCCCATCGCGTCGAAAGATAATCGGGATGCAGATCGTATGCGATGGCAACGGGCTCGATCTGGAGGATTCGGCTTAAATGTTCTGCGCACTCCTCAAAGAAGTGCAGCGTCTCGACATTCTCTAAATCGCCCACATGCTGACTCAAGAAAGCGCGGTCCTCCTTCGTGAGGCAAATCGTGTTCTTCAATTCACCCCCCACAGCCAACACAGAAGGGATGCTCTTTCTCAGGAAAACAGGCACGGGCACATATCCTCTCGAACGGCGGACGAGCCGGGGCAATCCAGAGACGATGCGCGCGACAGAATCGTCGCTCCGTAAATATATATCTCGATTGTGTGTCAGAAAGCCGTCAGCGATACCGCCAAGCCGACGAAGCGCCTCCTCATTCCCTATGGCGATTGGTTCCTCCGAGATATTCCCGCTCGTCATCACGAGCGCAATGAATCCCTCCTTGAGAAGCAAATAATGCAGAGGCGTGTACGGAAGCATCGTCCCGACATACACATTCCGGGGAGCCACGGATTCCGCCAACGGGTGGGAAGCCTTCTTCTTTAAAAGGACGATGGGCCTTCGGGGAGAGAGTAGAAGATCGCTCTCCTGCGAAGAAACCTCGGCGAATCGCTCGACCCTGGAAAGATCCGGTGCCATCACGGCCAACGGTTTTTCCTCGCGGTGTTTTCTCTCGCGCAGACGTATAACAGCCTCGTCGTTAGTCGCATCACAGGCGAGATGAAAACCGCCCAGTCCTTTGACGGCCACGATCTTCCCCTCTTTCAGCCGACGGGCAGTCTCCAAAATCGGATCCTCAACCTCCACCATTTTTCCTTCGCCGTCGGTCAGCCACACCCTCGGACCGCAAACCGGACAGGCATTGGGCTGCGCATGAAAACGCCGGTTCAAAGGATCCTCATACTCTGCACGGCATTCGGGACACATGGTGAAATCGGACATCGTCGTCTTCGGACGGTCGTACGGAATATCCTCGATGATCGTGTACCTCGGACCGCAGTTCGTGCAGTTGATGAAAGGATACCCATACCTGCGATCCTCGGGGTCGAACAACTCGCGCAAGCAGTCATCGCACACACACATATCCGGAGAGATGAGGGTCGACCTTTCTTCATCCTCCCTGCTCATTCGGATGACGAACTCAACGTCCCCTGCCCTCGGAATCTCGATTGCATTGACATGAGTGATCTTCGCCAAAACAGGCGGTTCAGTTTGCAGCCGCTGGAGAAATCGATCCAGCGCATCGGACTCTCCCTCGACCTCGATGTCGACGCCCTGCGACGAATTGGATACAAATCCTTTCAAATTCTCGCCTACGGCCAGCCGGTAAACAAACGGTCTAAAGCCCACTCCCTGAACGATGCCTCGGACTACAATTTTTTTTCTCTGCCTCGCATCCATCTTTCTAATCTGATTAATTCACAAACCACAGATAAACACGGAGTAAAATATAGAATTTTAAAAACATAGTTAAATTGGTTTATAATTGTGTTTTAGATTATTCCTTTTAATTCTCTTCATTTTAATCCAACGTTTTCTCTTTATCTGTGCTGTTCCGTGTTGATCCGTGGTGAATCATTCACCTCATTAATATTAAAAATCGTCATTGAAACGAATGATCCCATCTCATTTTTGAATTTTCATTTGTGATTTTACATTTTGCTCTTTGATTTTTGATTTAATCTTATAGTAAAAAGGGGAGGTTCGAACGACCTCCCCTGCTGATTCTTTCAAACAGCATCGGTAACAAGGTGTATCATTTACTCACAAACTTCTTGACCCAGTCCGTCCCCACCGACTTGGGCCGTTCGATGGCTTCGCCCAGACCACGGCTGATGATGAGCTGGGAAAGCATTCCGAGTGCTCGAGAAACGCCGAAGAGAACGGTGTAATAATCGAACTCCGTCACACCGAAATGATAGAGCAACGCGCCCGATCCTGCATCCACATTGGGCCATGGATTCTTAGCCTTGCCGTGCTTCGTCAAAACGTCCGGAATCGTCGTGAAAAGGAGATCCACGATCTTCACGACTTCATCATCAGGGAAATGATCCAGGGCAAACTGACGGAACGCCGTGAATCGAGGATCCGTCACCCGCAGGACGGCGTGGCCGTATCCCGGAATGACCTGGCCTGAATTCAGAGTCTCCCACGCAAATTCCTCGAGTTGTTTCTTTGTTGGCACACCCTTGTATTTTTCCCGCAAATCCAAAACGAACCGCAGACACTCCTGATTGGCCAGGCCGTGAAGCGGTCCGGCGAGACCATTGAGACCCGCAGAAACAGAGTAAAAAGGATCGGAAAGCGCCGAACCCACGCAATGACAAGCATGCGCGCTGACGTTTCCTCCCTCATGGTCTGAATGGAGAGTCAAGTACAACCGCATCATGTCAGCAAACTCACCCGTAGGATCCTTAACGCCCATCATATAAGCAAAGTTGCCTCCCCAGTCGAGACCGGCCTTCGGTTCGATACGCCGTCCTTTGTTGAAGCGTTTCCGATAGACGTAAGCCGCCACAGACGGAAGCTTTGCGATCAGGTTCAACGAATCTTCCAAAACCGGTTTCCAGTATTCGGATTTCGGAATTCCTTCGCGGTACTGCTTGGCATAAATCGATTCTTTCTGCATGACGAGCACGCCTGTACTGAACATTGCCATCGGATGTGCGTCTCCCATCGCATCCAGTACATCGAAAACGTACTTCGGGACGTCTTTGCGTTCGTCCAAATCCTTTTGGAGCGCTTTCAGAGCGCCGGCATCAGGAAGTTCGCCCGTAAGCAGCAGGTAGAAGATTTCCTCAGGAAGTTTATCCACCAAGTCGAGAATAGGTCTACCACGAATGATTAGACCCTTGTCAGGTTCGACGAGAGAGGTGTCGCAAATCAATCCCTTCACTCCCCGCATACCGCCGAATGCCTGTGCAACCGTCACTTCGGACATGACTTTATCACCATGGTCCTTCAACAACTGGCGTATTTCCTGTTGTGTCTTCGGTAACAACTCCGCCAATTTTGCCTGCAATGTCGCCATCGATTCTACTCCTTTCCGATTAAACATGAATGAAGATGATTAATAATTTCTAAAAATGATAGACTTCTCCACTGCATTATTCAGGGTATCAGCAGTATATAATTTTCAATTTGAGGACATCCTTATAAATTTGTGCTACATCAATATAAGATTTTAAAGCGATACTGTCAATGAAAACCGATTGATTGCATCATGCGTTTACGCACCTTTTCAAAATTTTCAGAAGCCGCCAAATACAACATTTTAATTAACATGAAGAACCCGTCTTCTTTCACAGCTTTCTGAAATTCGCCGTAAAGTTCCATCGCCTGCCGTAATTCTCGATAAACGTGAATCCTTCATTTTCTGTCAGCTGGCGAACAAGGTTGATAGATATGAAATCTGGATCAGGACACTGCTCTGAGATCGAAAGAAGACCTCCCGTCCGAAGCACTCGATGAATCTCCCGGAGGCAAACCGGCGCATCGGGTACTTCTCCAAGTACCGTGATGAGGAACGCCACATCGAACACGCTGGCTTCGTACGGAAGACCGCAGGCATCGCCCTGTACGAAAGAAACATTCTCCAGCTCTGCCTTCACGAGCTTCCGACGTACTTTCTTGAGCATCTCCTTCTGAATGTCAAATAATGCGAGATGCCCTTCAGGAATACACTGAGCCACTTCTACGCTGAAAAAACCCGGACCCGGACCGATCTCCAACACCAGGGATGATTTCGATAGATGAAGACGATCCGATAATCTTGTCGGAGAGAGCCAGAGCTTTCGGAGCGGATGAACGAGAATAAAGGAAAACTGATGCGGACACGCCCTCAACCCTAAAAAATCTTTTGCACACTTAATTAAACCCATCCATTCCTGACTTTCTTTGAACTTCCGATCGATAAGACATCATGAATCAAAAGAAGAATGACACAGCGATGCGTTTTCCCATCGCTAAAAATTAATAACCTGCTTTGATCTCGTTGTAGATCGACTCAACCAGCCTGGTCTCAGATTGGTCGAACGCTTCCTTGACCTCTTCCATACCTTTCTTCTGCTTCATCAGGACTCGGACCTTTTTTTGAAGCTCTTGCATCCGAGCGATATGATCCTCAATCCCCTTCCGATCCGTCATCTCGCTGTGCCCGCTGCAGAAATACTCGGCGTCCAAGGTGTCGAGCATCTTTATGAGCGTTTTCACGTGCTCGAACGAATTGCCGCCCTTGTAAGAATGGATGAGCTGAGGCCTCCCGATAAAAATCTGATCGCCCAAGAAAGCCGTCTTCTCTTCCGGGAAATAGACGACCGCATCCCCCGTCGTATGGCCGACACCGAAATGCCACAACTCGACTTTCTTCGATCTCAGATAAACATTCATCTTTGTCGTAAAAGTGATTGCAGGGGTAAATGCCGCCAGTTCTGGTTTGTTCCATTCCGATGGAGATCCGTCTCTCCCGGGATGAAAAATCTCCTTTCGGCAATTATCATGGGCGATAAACACGACCGACTCAGGAAAAAACCGATTCCCCTGAACATGGTCCCCGTCGCTGTGCGTATTCACGAGGTACTTGATGGGTTTGTCCGTCATCTTTCGAACTTCCTCAATCACCTGTTCGACGGATGAGCGATCCATTTTCGCATCGATGATCAACACACCGTCATCACCGATGTAGGCGCCCCCCCGCGCCCCACGACCTCCCAGTATCTCATACAGGTTATCCGAAAGCTTCTTCAACTCGACAGGCTGCGCCTCCTGCTGCCGACCAAACGTGCTTGCGCCAATCAGCAGAGCAAAGAAAAGAACAGAAACAAAAAAAGCCTTTTTTCGCATAGCAAACCTCCTCGAAAATTGTGCAATTTTCCAATGCGTTTGTTTCATCCTTCTTCATCCGAAACGTATGATAAGAGTTTATCATCAATTTATCAAGAAAAAAGTGATCCGATCAATCAAAGAAAAATCCGATTCTCCTGCCAACGGGAGCTTGACAATGACACGTGATTTTCTTAACATGAATGAAAACAAATAATCGAATCCGATGAGGCTATATTCTGTGATCGAGAAATCGACATTGATCGAAGAAATCGTCCAAAAATACCCACTGCTCATCCGTCCTCTGCGCGAGTACGGGATCGTCTGCATCCGCTGCGGCGAACCCATCTGGGGAACGTTGGAACAAGCCGTCTCTGAGAAAGGAATCAAGGACATCGATAAAATTTTAAAAGAGATGAATCGGATCATCTCGAACGAATAATTCTGTTGTACATATCCGAAAGGATTCAAAGTGAATACGTTAGACAGCCTCTGGAAACGCGGCCAAGATTTTCTGGGCGTCCGCATCCCCATCATGTGCGGTGCCATGACGTGGATATCGGAGAGTAAATTCGTATCGACCGTCTCCAATGCAGACGCGTTCGGCTGTCTTGCAGCCGGCAACGTGGAGCCGGAACAATTGGAGAAAGAAATCCAAAAAACGAAGGCTCTCACGGACAAACCCTTCGCCGTCAACCTCATCACCATCGCTCCAAATTATCACAGTCATCTCAGATTGGCAATCGAGACGAAAGTCCCCTTCATCATCTTTGCTGCCGGCATTCCAAAAATTTCCGAAATCCAGACGGCCAAAGACGGAGGAGCCAAGGTGCTCTGCTTCGCTTCGACGGAAACTCTGGCGAATAAATTGATCCAGCGCGGAGCCGACGCTCTTCTGCTGGAGGGCAGCGAAGCCGGCGGACACATCGGTCATGTCTCTTTGGCCATCCTCCTGCAACAGGTGCTCTTCACCATTGATTCCGTTCCCGTTTTCGTCGCAGGAGGAATCGGTTCGGGCAGGCTCATCCCACACCTCCTCCTCATGGGCGCTTCCGGTGTCCAGCTCGGGACGCGTTTCGTCGTGGCCGACGAATGCAAGGCGCACCCGCGATTCAAAGAAGCCTTCATCAAAGCCAGAGCACGCGATGCCGTGGCCACGCCCCACATCGGTTCCGAGCTCCATGTCGTTTCCGTCAGAGCCCTTCGGAACAAAGGCATAGAGAAATTCGCCGACCTGCAGATGGAACTCATACGATTGAGGCGTCTCGGAGAAATCACCCACGAACAGGCCCAGTACGAAGTCGAGAAATACTGGGTCGGCGCGCTGAAGAATGCCGTCGAGCAGGGGGACGTGGAAAAAGGCTCGCTCATGGCAGGACAGAGCGTCGGTCTCGTTCACCGAATCCAGCCGCTGAAAGAAATCCTGGATGAGTTAATACGGGAAGCGGAAGAAGAATTCGTGCGAATCCAAAAACGTTTGAATGCCGTATAATGAATTAAAAAATCAAACGAGGCATCAAGTGGAAGAAAACGGACTGAAGCGCACACTCGGACTATTCCCCCTCACGAATATCGTCGTGGCCAACATGATCGGCGCGGGCATCTTCACGACTTCAGGCTTGCTCATGCAGGATCTCCGAAATCCACTCCTGATGATCGCACTCTGGATCGTAGGCGGAATCATCGCCCTGTGCGGAGCGCTCGCCTACGGCGAACTTGGGGCAGCCATACCCAAAGCAGGCGGAGAATACATCATCCTCTCACAGATATACAATCCAGCGTTGGGATTCTTGAGCGGCTGGGTTTCCTTTTTCGTCGGCTTCTCCGCCCCCATCGCAGCGTCGTCCATCGGATTCACGGAGTACTTCACGCGGGCCTTCCCCGGACTTCTTCATTTAGGCATTTTCGGAGACTCCGTAGAAGCCGCCATCCTTAAAAAAATCTATGCTGTCCTCATCATCGCGATCTTCACGATCATCCACATGCGGGGATTGAAACTTGGAGCGAGAATCCAGAACCTACTGACTGTACTCAAAGTCGGCCTGATCTCAGGACTCGTCATCGCAGCCTTCATCTCGGGAAACGGCAGTCTTCTTCATCTCACGCAAGGAGATACATTCACCTTCGATTTTAAGGGTTTAAAAACCGTCGGCCTCTCACTCATGTGGATCATGTTTGCCTACAGCGGCTGGAATGCCTCTGTTTACATCGGGTCGGAAGTCAAAAACCCGGCCAAGAACCTTCACCGATCTCTCCTCTTGGGCACGGGCATAGTCGTCATCCTCTATTTTTGTGTGAACCTCTTCTACGTCTATGCCATCCCGCCCCGGGATATGGCAGGAGTCATCTCCGTCGGCGGACTGGCCGCTGGGAACCTCTTCGGAAAATCCTTCGAAAGCATCCTCTCCATGTTCATCTCCTTCGCCCTATTCTCCTCGCTCAGCGCGTATATCATCCTCGGTCCGCGCGTGTATTATTCGATGGCCAAAGACCGTCATTTTTTCAAATTTGCTTCCGATGTCCACAAAAAATATAGCGTCCCTTCCAAATCCATACTCCTGCAAGGCGGCATAGCCGCGGTCATGGTGTTTTTTGGAACGTTCGACCAGCTTCTCACGTACATGGGATTTTCCTTAGGGATCTTCCCCATCTTAGCCGTCATGGGCGTTTTCAAACTGAGACGGTCGGGTAGAAGCGTAATCAAACTGCCGGGCTTTCCCGTAGCCCCACTCCTGTACAGCGTTATAAGCATTGTCATACTGATTCTATCCTACTTCGAGAGGCCTGTCGAATCGTCCATCGCCATAGGGACAGCCCTCATCGGAATTCCGGTTTATTTCATCTTCAAGAAAAAATACAGAAATAATGAATCGTGAATTCGAAGCCTCACATTCTGCAGTGGGACGGGCTTAAGATTCGAATGATCCGCATTTTCCTTTTGTCATTGCAGCCCATCTTAAAATCTCTTGTTTCTTAGGATATATTTTATAGATTGATGTTCATCGAGACGACATCAGCCGGACAAAAACGCATCGGAGGGAAAAGATGATCGGAAGTTTAGACAAAGAAACGATGGAGGCCTTGTTGGAAACCTTACCCGTCGAATTTTCCATCGTGGATCGTGAGGACAGGGTCGCAGCCTGGAACAAGCACGAGACGCGGATTTTCAAACGCCCCAAAGGCGTCGTCGGGCGCAACGTCCGCGACTGCCACCCGAAGGCGAGCTTGAGTAATGTAGAGCAGATTCTGTCGGAAATGAAATCCGGGAAGCGGGACAAAGCCCGATTCTGGATCGACCTGAATCTTGAAGGCTACGAGGAACCTCAGAAAATTCTCATCGAGTATTACGCGCTCAGGGACGCATCAGGGAAGTACTTGGGCTGTTTGGAGGCATCCCAGAACGTTACGGAAATACAGAAACTGAAAGATCAAAAGCGCCTGCTCGATTGAACTTTCAGAAACATCGTCAATTTTAATTTGATTAATTCACAAACCACAGATGAACACAGAGTAAAACACAGAAATTAAAAAACATAGTTAAATTGGTTTATGATGGTGTTTCAGATTATTCCTTTTAATTCTCTTCATTTTAATCCTATGTTTTTTCTTTATCTGTGCTGTTCCGTGTCTATCCGTGGTTAACAATTCAGGTCAAAAATGAAAAAACAAAAAATAACTAAAAATCTTGCACGAAGATTGGCCTTAAACGCCCAGTTCCTTGACGGCAACTCCGGCCTGCCCCAGGGCAAGGAGGGCGTCGCCCAAGCCGTCGAAACCTTGGGCTACATTCAGATCGACACGATCTCCGTCATCAAGCGCTCCCATCATCACACGCTCTGGACGCGCCTGCCGGACTACGACGAGGCCGACCTCCACGACCTCCAGGCAAAAGACCGACGCCTGTTCGAGTACTGGGGCCACGCCATGTCCTACCTGCCCATGTCCGACTACCGATACTACCTGCCCAAAATGCGCAACTTCGAGAATCCAACAAGCGGATGGGCGAAAATGAGTCTGGAAAAATGCGGACATCTGATGGAATCCGTCCTCGAGCGAATCCGCCAGGAGGGTCTACTGGGCGCCAGAGACTTCGAGCCTCCTCCGGGGAGAAAAGGCGGCACGTGGTGGGACTGGAAACCCGCCAAGATCGCCCTGGAGATGCTCCTCTGGAAGGGCGACCTGATGATTTCCGAACGCCGTAATTTTCAGAAAGTGTACGACCTGACGGAGCGCGTCCTCCCCCCGACCGTCGACACGACCCATCCCGATAATGACGAACTCGGCCGGTTCATCGTGCGCCGGGCCCTCTCCGCCCACGGCATCGCACAGGAAAAAGAAATCCGCAGCTTCATCCAGCCGGAGGCGTCCAGGGATTCCGACATCCAGATGGCCGGAAGAGAGGCCATCACAAAATCCATCAACGACCTCATCCAAGCGGAGGAAGTCATTCCCCTCTCCATCGAGGAGGATGAGAACGCGGACTATTTCGCCCTGTCGAAAACCATCCAACGATCCAAAAACAGCGCTCCGCCGTCTTCCAATGTCTTCCTCCTATCCCCCTTCGACAACCTCATCATACAGCGCCACAGGACGAAGCGCCTCTTCGGGTTCGACTACGCCCTCGAATGCTACGTACCCGAGCCCAAGAGGAAATACGGATACTTCGTCCTTCCCGTCCTGTGGGGTCAAAACTTCGTCGGCCGCCTCGACCCCAAAGTCGACAGAAAGCAGAAAACGCTCATCATCCGCAACCTCGTTTTTGAGCCGCATTTCAAGGACTTCGATCCGTTTCTTCCTGCGTTTGCAGCGAAGCTTGACGATTTCGCCCGGTTCAACGAATGCGACCGCATCGTTTTCGAGAAAGTATCACCCGTCAAGATAAAAACTGCATTGAAGAGCCGACTGAAAACGAGAACAAGCCCCTCAAAGAGAATAGAAAGACATTGACATTTTTGGACTTTCTTCGTAAACTTCGGCGTAAGGATAAAAGAAGGATAGATGATATATGTCGTCTATCCCCTTATTTAAGACGGATAAACGAAATTCGTTTTTACAGTAGTTATACGCAATCGGATTTCGGGGGGCAAAATGGATTCGAAACAAAGAAAAATTAAGAGGATTGGAAGATGAGTTGGCAAAACCTATTTAGCAAGTTAGCTGAACACAGGAGGGAAAAGGAATATAAAGAAAAAAAGCGAGAAAAGGAAATGCTTGCCGAGGCCCAAAGAATAAATGAGACGTTTGCTCCTAGCATACATAAGGTTTGCATAAGGTTTGCTAAAACGATAAATTGGGAGTACCAAAAGTATAAATCTGGCTACGGTTTCCCATTCAGCATTACTTTATATTCACCGAAAAAAACTCATGATTTCTCTATTAACATAGACCTTATTCCACTCTCTTGCACCCTATCGATTGAAATATGCTACGCAGATACAAAGAGGAGAGAGTGTCATATATCTTTAGATGAATATACTGAGGAGATATTAGCAAAAGCCCTTTATGATTATTATAACGATATGGACAAAATAGTGAAGGAGGCATGGGACGAGTTCAAGAAAAGTGTTGCAGAACTATCTAAAGAATTCCGTAAGGATGGATAAGCTCGGTTTCGTCCGACAGCGGATAAAAGGCTTCAACCAAATTGCCTTCGGCAACTTCTTTTATCCGCATACGTTTATAGACACACCTTTTAAATGCAGTGTGATACTTTCTATGAAGGATGAATTGTAGCACAATTGGGAAAAGTCATGACCGAAGAAACACTGACAGGCAATTTGCTTTTTGAAGTTCTCACACCACTCGGCTTTCGTGTGCGCGTGACCCATACATACTGGGAGTTAATCATCACGGTCAAACATCCAGTAATGACGGGACGCGAAAGTGATGTGCAAGAAACATTGAGAAATCCAAATGAGATTCGCGTGAGCAAGAGTGATCCAAACATGTATTTGTTTTACAAGTCTGAACGTATCGGGCGGTGGGTCTGCGCAGTGACAAAACGCCTTGACGGTGAAGGCTTCTTGGTTACAACTTATCCAACTGAGTCGATAAAGGAAGGAGTGCGAATATGGCCAAAGTAAAAGTGTACTACGATCAAGTAGGGAACACACTTACAGTTTGGTTTGGTAATCAGCAGGATGAATATGTCGCCGAGGAAACAGGTGACGAAATAGTCCTGATGAAAGATAAGTTAGGACAAGTCATCGGGTTTGAGAAGTTGAATTTTCTTGTTCCCCAGCCTGAACACTTGCAGGTTGCGTTTGAAACTGTAACCGCGTGAAAGAGCGCGTCTGCAAACACACGCACCATAAACAGGCTGTGGATGAAATCGTGTTTTTCAAAGTCAATGACCTTTGAAAGGAACGCAAACATGAATAAAACCATCTTCTGGATATTTGGAACATTGCAAAGCCTGTCTCTGGGAATAATCGTCTTCCTGTTGTTCAGGTCTCTGAGTCTGATCAAAGGAGAACCGGTCATCGGATTGGACACGCAAATCGTCCTGAGCATTGTATTCCCGTTGTTTCTCCTTCTCGTCGAGTATGCCATTTACATGAAAGCCGGATCCGTCGAACGAAAATAAGCACGACGCGCCCATTATCATAAAACATGAAGGAGAAAACCACCATGAATATCGGCAAAAAGCTCATCGACTTCGCAATCCGATTCGTCCTCGTCTTCGTCGTCGCTGTTGTCGTTTCTTTTCTGTACAGCTATCTCGCCCACGGGACCGGACAGGCCGACTGGGACTTTTCGATCCGCATCGCTGTGATCTTCGCGATAGTCCTTACCATAGCACCTGGGATTGAAGGGACTAAAAATAAATAGAAGCGAGTACACCAATATAGCGACTACCGAGAACATCGCAAACGAAGGCACTCGGTCTTTTCAAGGATGACGATAGCACTCTTTCATGCTGCCCCTACCTGTAAAAAAATTTTTATCTACAAAAAACGAAGCATCCCAATGTCTGGTCGTATTTGCAAAAGCGTACTTAGTTTCATATATTAGTACAGTGGGTCGAAAGTAAATTTTTCGGAGATAACATTGAAACGTGATCGGATCTACCTTGATACCTCTGTTATTGGAGGGTACTATGATCCTGAATTTTCTGAGGATTCAAGGAGGGTTATCGAATATCTTCGTCAAGGCCGTTTGACTTTACTTCTTAGCGAGGTAGTCGTTCAGGAAATCCTTAAAGCTCCTCTTCAAGTACAGGAAATACTGTCTTCGATTCCGCCGAGCAATGTTGAACGGATAGAGTTGAGTCCCGAAATACTCTCATTACGGGATGCGTACATGGAGGCAGAAATCATCCCCGAGCAGTGGATCGATGATGCGACACATGTTGCTTCAGCGACGGTAGCACGCGCCGAAGCGATTATCTCTTGGAACTTTAATCACATCGTTCGGTTGGATAAAATACGGGCTTACAACCAGGTCAATCTGCTGAATGGTTACGGAATCCTGACGATTATCTCGCCCAAAGAGGTGCGATATGAATAAACAACGGAAGAAAAATTTTGATTGTATTGAAATGAAGCGAGACGCCCAGACGCGGATCTATGAAGAGATCAAGGGCATGTCTCATCAGGAACAAATCGCCTATTTTCAGAAAGCAGTTCGTTCGAGCCGGTTTCGAGAGTGGTGGGAACGGACGGGCAGTTTTTCTAAAAAAAGTGTTCAGCAAATATCTTGAGTCAGTACCCACTCTTTATTCCAATCGAATGGACACCTCAGGCGGGATTCTCTTTCCTCTGCATCTTGTACCTTTGCCGTATCTCTAAAAACACCTCGTCGTAAATCCCCTCCTTGAAATCCGGAAAACTCCATGCATACGGGTCGAACCGGCCCTTCTCGAAGTGGAGCGTCAAGTCCGCCCAAATGCCGTGATCCAGGTAGATTTTCTGCCCGTTGTACTTCGCGGAGGCCAGAACGACTTTGTCGTAATCCATGTACCCGGGATCCAGGTTGATCTTCCGCTTGCCGTCGACGGCCCGTTGATTTTCGATGTCGTTCGTCTCACACTTGATGCGGGCGATCTCCTTCGGATGGATCAGACGGTCAAACGAGACGAACATCCGGGTAATGGGCGATCCCATCTCAGGGACGTAATAATCCGTCATCGTGAACGCGAACGATTTACTCCGATAGTCCATCTCACCGTACCGCTCATCGAGCAGAGCGAGACCATCCGCTAAAATCGTTGAATCACTGTACAGAATCCCGACGAACAATTTCACCAAATCCGGTCCCTGCGGCTTCAAACGGGTACCTCCAATAGATAAAAATAAAACCACAGACGATCACAGAATAGCACAGAAAAAACAAAGAAACTATAAAAATGATCAACGGTTGCATTAATCATACTCTTTGTTATTCTGTGTTGTTCTGTGTTGTTCAGTGGTGTTCTTCTGTGATTTTGGAACCCACAATCCCATTTCTCTCTCCCTCGCCATGTTGACCTCCAGAGCGGCCAGCGCCTTCTCCACGAGCTGGGGATCGATTCCGAACACGGCGCGTATCGTTTCGTGATAATCCTTCTTGATGTTAAAATTCCTCTTCACGCCCATCGACGTTTCCCGCATAAAATGCTTGTGGACGTAGACCATTCCCCCCTTCTCGACCTTCGTCAGACAGAGTCCGTGCATCGAATTCCACCCGAAAGAAGAGAGCCAGTGGCCATAGAATTCTTCCGCGGACACGGGCCGATCCCAAAAACGATACCGCCATTTCTTTTGCATTCCGTCGAACGTGTATAGATCGTATTTTCCCCTCTCCGCGTCGAAAACCAGCTCGACGCCAGAAAAAGATGCCGTGTACATCCTTGGTTTTTGAGAATCCAGAGCCATGGGCTCGCTCAGCAGGTATCCCGGGTCCACGAGATATTTCAAGCTGTCTACGGTCACCACCAGAGCGCAGTGAACATTCTCCCCCCAGCGCATGTCCGCCATTACTGGATAGCAGGAGAATCCTTCCCGGCTCAGGATCGTTTGGAGAAAATACGTCAGCGAGAAACACGTCCCGCCCAATCGGTGTTCCGCATGGCCCTCCATCACTTCCCAGGGCAGCCGGATTCGTTCCGCTTCACCAAAATGGCGACGGTACTTGATGATCTTGCTGATATTCTCGTACGGGAATTCGGAAAATGAAACCAGTATGGATTTCAGCAGATCCAGTCCCGTCGGTCGGTCGGATAACAAAAAGAATTCTTTGAAAGCCAGAACCGCCTCGACGTGACGAGACGGCTCCAACAGGATGTCAACGTTTGGACACTTCTCTACCATACCTTCTCGATACCAATCTGATCACAACATCCTTGTACTCTCATTCCTAAATATAGAGTATGTCTCTTAATAATAAAAATGGGAATATGGAATCAAACATGTAGAGTTATTAAAATCTTCATGGAATAAGACGCTATGTATTTTAGGTTCTCCTTTGATGGCGAGGAAATCCACCTGAGGTGGACAGTGGTGGGGGTATGAATGCGTAATTTTAAAGATACAACAAGTTACTTAAAAACATTTATTTATTATTTCTCTTGTCTCTAATAGCATTTGATTCCAGTCAATACAGTTCTTAATTTGTCTACAAAGCAAATCGTCTGCAATATCTAACAACTCAATACTTCGGCCACATAATTCCTCAAATGTGTAATACCATTCAACTTTCAACATAATTGATGTTGGATTATTTATGAAGGTAAATGTTTTTTCTTTAACTATGAACCTATACTTTTCCTTATTGCATCCAAAATGATATTTATGCATATGTCTTTCTGTGTTCATTACAAAACATGGCACTCGATCATCCGGATCGTCTGCATCAGAAAGGGCGATCAGATACTTCGCTTTCGTACAATCGATATTCGTGGCCTCATGGTCAATGAAGGTTTGACCTCTATCAAGCCCTGCCATTTAGATGTAGCTCTTTTTGTAAAGTGAAGAATTCTTCGATTTCTTCTCTGTCTAAAGTGGTTTCGTCATCAATGGCTAGAAAGTAGTCTATAGGATGGCCAAATCCATGTTCTCTATATGTTTTCTCCCAAGGGCTATTATGGAGGTGGGTTATCTCAGTCATTTGTTTCGCAGTAGCATATTTAAATACATCTGCAACCCATTCTAAAACCCCACGTTCATTAGGCGTCATCGATGTGAGATCGACTCTTCGATTTTTCAAACATACTTTAAATCTTTTAAATTCATCATCCTCATCAATAGATTCATCAGAGATTATTGCGATTTCTCCCCTAAGAAAAGGTGGAAGGTCATCCCTATTAATCTGTCTAAATAATACGTCTGGGACAGGTCCAAAAGGGTATGTGCGGTACTCATAACATGTCACACTCATACCATATTTTTTGAAATGCATGAAATCCCAGAAATACAAAAGCTTGAATAGTTTCGTACGTCCAACATTATTAGTGTTTTTAACAAGACATTTAATACCATTCAATATCTTGTTTTCAGTTATAGTCATTCTCACCCGATATACTTATTCAATAAGCGTTATAGTATAACGATTTGCATGTTGATTGGTTTCAAAAGGAAAGTTTCCACTCCAGCATGTACCAAATTTAACTATTTTTTAAATAGAATCAAGTGTATTTTTTATTTTTTTCATTGAAGTATAAAACCGATACTGTTCCGGTCATTTGACCGCTACCACGTTTTTCTGTTGATAATAATTTGATCGAATAATTATTAATTTTCCAAAGCCCAATTAGCAAAAGACCAAAAGCCCCTCATTTCCTCCCGTTGGACGACAATACTTCTTTCAGAGTCTTCAGCAGATCGAAAAGCGCGAACGGCTTCTGCATGAATCGAAATCCTCTTTCCTGTATCACAGACCGTTGAGATTTCAATCCCGTATAACCGCTGCACAGCAAAACACTCAATTCAGGCTTGGCCGCAAGGATCTCATCCACCAGCTGCACTCCGTTACGATCGGGTAAGACCACATCGCATAAAACGACATCGAAATCTCCTTTCTCAAGCTGAAAAACCAACATCGCTTCCTCTGCCGTACCCGCGGTAAAAACGGTATATCCATTACCTTCGAGCGCAGCCGCGCTGAATTCACGCACGCCCTCCTCATCTTCTACAACGAGGACTCTCTCCCCGCATCCACGAAATTCCATCACAGACTCAACTTCGGCAGTCTTCCCATCCATCTTGTTCGAAGCGGCGGGAAAATACACTTCAAAAACCGAGCCATGGTCGGGTTCGCTCTTCACATGAATCCATCCGTTGTGCTGTCTGGCGATTCCATAAACAACCGACAGGCCCAATCCGGTTCCCTTCCCCGCTCCCTTCGTACTGAAAAACGGTTCGAAAACATGTCGGATCGTGTCTTCATCCATTCCTATACCCGTGTCGGATACAGAGAGACAGACGCACGTTCCTGGCACAGCCTCAGCCATCATCTTACACGCATTCTCATCCAAAATCACATTCCGTGTCTTAATCGTCATCCGACCGCCCTGGGGCATCGCATCCCTCGCGTTTACGCAGATATTCATGATGACCTGATCCAACGTCCCCCGGTCTGCCCAGACGGACCAGAGTTCCTCTTCCAGGTCGGTGCTGACGCTGATGTCTTCGCCGATCAACCGATGAAGCAGTTTGAGCAAATCCTCCACCGTTTTGTTGATGTCCACAGAATTGAATTGCATCGGTTGTTTTCGACTGAAAAGAAGAAGCTGACTCGTAAGATTTGCCGCCCGTATCGCCGCAGCCTGAACTTCCGCAAGATCGCTGTACAGAGAATCTTCTTCATCCACCTTCATCATCGCCAAGTCCGTATTCCCCTGAATCACAGTCAGAAGGTTGTTGAAATCGTGGGCGATTCCCCCTGCGAGTATACCGACAGCCTCGATCTTCTGTGCTTGGAGTAACTGCGCTTGTATCTTCTCCCTCTCAGCTTCAACCCGCTTTCTTGCGGTGACGTCGTGTGCCGCACCCAGGATACCCGTCGCACGGCCGTCCGGTTCTCGCAAGAATGTCATGGAGACATCCACCCAGACATTCGAACCGTCTTTGCATATCAATTCAAGTTCTAAACTGCGCGATCGGAGAAGATCGGCGCCTTCGGCTTTCTCGTTCATGAACTCTTCTGAAAACACCTTCATCGCAAGAGAATAAGAAGCCGGAGTTAAAAGTGTGTC
>JBDRSZ010000386.1:0-18267 GCA_043824415.1 bacterium
GTTACTTTTCTTTCTAAAAGAAAAGTAACTTGGAATCCAATCACTCTCTCGCATTTGAACAACATCAAACAATCCATTGGTTCAACTAACATTTCCGCTCGTATCAGAAAAACGCCCTCACTTCGACCTGTCCCGTCTGATAGAGCTCTTTTCTCCAGGGCTCCTTCCTGCCTCGATAATTCAATGTCACCATCACATGTCCGGTCACGCGATACGTCAGGAGGAGTGTCCAGCGCAGCGTTTGGCCGGGCTGATCGCCCCCCAACATTTCGTAAGGCAGGCTCCTGTCCGATGGGCTTGCCCTCACCTCTCCCCATTCCAGCTCCGCCCTCAAATTTCCCCGGCTGCGGAACGAATACCCGAAACGCGGCAGGAGGAAAACCGACCGCGCCGCTGTGACAGGATCGGGATAAAAATCATGCGCGATCCTGTACTTCACCCGCAGGCCCAACTCGACCTTCTGCCTCGGCCTGTAGGACGCTTCCATTGTCAGATCCTTGGAATGTATATCCCGATTCGACCAGGCGCGAGTCGTGTATTCCTTTTCTTCTTTTCCCATCTGATACTCGAACAAGATCCCAAACCGGTCGAACGGGTTCCCCTTGGCTCGGATATTCTGTTCCGTTCGGCGGCGAACAAGCCCTTCGCTCACGAGCTGATGACTTTCCGAATCATCGGTGCGGTACCGATACCTCAGAGAAAAACCGGAAGCCGGATGGCTGTACTCCACATCCTGATGGAACGACACGAGTCCCATAACAACCGTCGAATCCGCTCCCCAACGGGGCCGGAAGGCCGAAAGATTGACCTTGCCAAAATCCCTTTCTTTGTCCCGCCTATCCACGCGAAGGATAGAACGGGCCTGAAGTCTGCCCAGAAATCGTAAAAATCCCTTCTTCTCGCGCCAGACCCGTGATCCGTCCAGCCGAAATTCGCCGCCCATCTTCAGGTCGTTCACCGGGAGAAAAACGCCCGTCTGAATCATCCGGAACAGGATGTCGCCGTCCGGGTCTGGGACGAATTCCTTCAAATCCTGGTCATACCGGTAAGTGCCCAGTCCTTCCCCGACTTGAATCGTATCCCTCACCATCTCTGAGACCTGTGTCGATGAAAACCGGTAATTCAGCGTCCCGTTTAAAAATCCTCGGCCCGGAGAGAGTTGAACTTTCACATCGGCCAGATCCGCCCTCTGATCCACCGTCTCAGGATCTGCATAGTCTCGATTCCGATGCGTGTACATCAAAGAAGACGTTAAACCGGCCATCAACTGAAAATCCAGCTTGATCCGATCCGTCGTTGCCAGCGAATTCTTGACCAACATACTTCCAGCATACCGCCTGTCGTCCCGGATCGTCTTCCCATACTCCACCCGAAGAATTCCCCTCTCCGCTGCCAGCCGACCCGTCCATTCGTCGAAGCGAAAGCCCGTCCGGACAGAATCCATCTCTTCCTCTTTCCTGTGCTCGCCTTCATAATGGAAGGACGGATTCAGCCATTTCCACTTCCATCCGATATTGCCCCGCTGCCTAAGCCAGTAACCTACGCTTCCTTCCACCTTATCCGTACCGATGCGCTCAGCTTGATAATCGAACGTAGGTGTCTTGGGTCTATTCAACGCAGCGGCAAACCGCCACCGCCCAGATCGAAGCGAATCCGTCCTTCGAAGCGATCCGACCTCCCCTTCAATGTTCAAGAACGGAAGCGGTTGGTATGCGCCCCCCAGCTCGCGGATGCTCTCTCCCCAATAAACGCCCTCCTCCACGCCCCATTTCCGTCCGTGTTCCACCTCCGTCATCCGTCCTACGGACCTGAACGCATCCCCCACATGCTCCATTCTCCCGCGGAGTGACAGCTCCCCCAATCCACTTCCAAAAAGTCCGATCTTTCTCTTATCCATCCGAAGCTGCCCGCCGTACGCAAAGTCGACATTGTCGCCGTCGTCCATCGGAGAATATTGATTCATATCCCGGTCGCTCAGTCCGAATTCTCCCTCCAACACGATCCCCTTGCCCAATTCGACGGATGAGGCGATGTCCGCGACTTGATGACTCTTGGCCACGGGCAGAAAAATGATCGGAAGGTACGAACCCAATCCGGGTCCCTCATACTTGAAAATGCCGTACCCCTGAAGACTGTAGTCCCCCTTCCCGGATCCGACGTAAGAGAACCGGACCGCGTAGTCCCCTTTGTTCTGCCCCACATACCTGTAGAAAGCAACGCCAGCCGTTTCCATTCGCTCGTACGATCCATCGTTCGCGCCCAAAAGACGCGCGCCCGACGTCACGGCCGAATCCGGGTCGTCCCCGGCCTGCTCCAAAATGTTCTGGTACGCGTCCGTCAGAGGGATGTCCAAAGGATGATCCTTGTCGTCCGCTTCCCGAATCAATGAGGTTCGAAGTGTGACGCGGTCATTCCACAGCCGGGCTTCTCCGGTCAAGCCGTAGATTTCTTTCTGGAATTTCTGGTCCGAGTATTCAAAATCGACAGCGATGCGGGAATCATCCGTGATGAGACGGTTCCGCGTGAATGCGATCTGGCCGTTCCCATACTCGATCGTATAGTCGTTCTCCTCGCCCCGCGTCATCTCCATGCCGTCGATCCACACACGCTCCGTACCTGCCAGGACGATGATCTCCCTCTGTCCGCGGGAACCCGTCAACTGGTACGGCCCCTGGTTTCCCTCGCGCCCCATGAATTGGTTGGACGTGAATTCTCCCTTCGACGCGGCGGCTGATACTGTGAGCGACCCAAAAGAGGATTCAGCTGTGCCCATCACTCCCTGCAGCTTCTTCGAATACGTGCTAAAACGAGTGCCTCCCGCATCGAATACATAGTCCCCTAACGTTGCCCGAAATCCTGACGTGCGGATGTCCACAAACACTTTATCGATTTCCTGGAGCGTCTGCGTGTTCCCCTCCGGCTGGATGGGCGTGTTCTGATCCGTGAGGGACGCCACCACTTCAACATTCGAAGCGATGTTCCCCGAAACTTGCAGCCTCAATCCCGATTGGAGACGCATCCCCTGATTCGTCCCCAGCGAAATCCCGCGGAAAATCGATCCGCTTTTCTGGAGCGCGCTCCCGTAATCTTCGCGCGCGGCCTCCTTTCTGGGCGCCATACGCGTCACGACCGTCGGCGTCTTCTCCTCCATCACCGTCGAATCCGAAGCGGTCCAATGCCGGTATTCTAACTGCAGCCGAAAGGGAAGCCGGCGATACGCCACATAAAGCTCGCGGCCCGAATCCGGAGGTTGAAAAAAATAGATCTTCCCTCGCAGATAATCCACGGCCACGTCGCTCCATTCATCCAAGCGCAAGCTGTCCAATCGGATATCCAGAGTTCCCGGGATGATAAATCGGTGTGGAAGCGTGAAAGTTGAATCCCGGCCGTTCGTCGTGAACCGGGCTTCATGGAATAGAGGATCCCGCGTAGCGGGATGCTGCTGCGCCCACAACCACGAGAGAGGACACAACCACAATCCAAGGATGATCGCTCTTCTTCTCACTCGCGGCGGCTCCCCCCGATGCCGTCCCATCGAAAGACATGAACCGCGTTTTTCTTCCTGTCCAGCACGTAGACCCGGTCTCTCCAGACCGCCACGTCGATGGGCTCCTCAAATCCGATCCCCATCCCGGCGTCGCCCGAGAACTCGACGACGAAACGAATCCCTTGAAAGAGAAACACCCGCTTCTTCCCCACATCCGCCACGAAAAGAACTCCCCCATCCACGCCGGCCATACCCGCCGGCTTCCCGAGAATTCCCTCTCCCAGAATAAAAAGAGGATTCCCGTGAATATCGAAAGCGACGACGCGTCCTCCCTCCCAGTCCGAAACAGCGACGATCCCCTCCTTCGAAACGGCGATTCTCTGCGGCTCCACGAGCCTGCCCTCGCCCGCATCGAAATCGCCGAAGCTGCGCTGGGGATTCCCCAACACGTCTAACTTTAACACACGCCGGTTCTCACCGTCCAGGCACAGCAATTCACCCTGTGGCGAGAGGTCCGCATCCTTGGGGAAGCCGAATCGCAGATGTTCGGACCACTCCTCCGAAGACATGAACGAGGCCAGATAGTGGAGGTCCTTGTCGTACCGCTCGACGCGCTGGTTGAAATAGTCCGCCACGAAAACATCCAGCCCGTTCCGCGCCGAAACGGATACAGGCCCGTTGAACTGCTCCCTGCCCCAGCCAAACCCGCCGATCTCGACCATGAACCGTCCCATTTGATCGAACTTCTGGATGCGTTGATTTCCCGTGTCCGCCACGTACAAAAAACCGCTCGGATCGACCGAAATCCCCTGCGGATCTCTGAACTGACCCGGTCCCGTTCCCCTCTCTCCCCACGTCGTCAGATACTGCACGATAGGCTTCTGCTCAACCACCTGCCCGATCAGAAACTCTCCTTTCCCGCCCAGTAAAAAACTGCATAAAAATCCCACCAAGAAAAGAATATCTTTCATGATGAATCCCTTCGGTATGCGATGGATGAAATGTGAAAGAAAATTACAGGTTAAACCGGAGATTGTCAATGAAAAAATTGGGAAGGATAAAGAAGAGAAAAAGGATCAAGAGAAGAATGCGTTATTATGGATTTGTACTGGAGCAGTCGGATTACAGAAGCACAATCCGGTTTTCCCTGCAAGTTTTGACCATCTCGTCTGGCCAGATGCTGACCTGGATCTCGCCGATATGCGCTTTTCTGAGATAGAACATGCAGAGTCGCGACTGGCCGATGCCTCCCCCTATAGAAAGAGGCAGTTCGCCGTTCAGGAGCCTGCGGTGAAAGAACAGCTCCTTCCGCTGTGCGTCGCCGGTTATTTCAAGCTGACGGTTGAGCGATTCGGCGTCAACTCGGATACCCATGGAGGAGAGTTCGTAGCCCATATCAAGCAAAGGATAGTAGACAAGAATGTCACCGTTCAGTCCTTTGCGTCCGTTTCCGGTTGTTGTGGACCAGTCGTCGTAATCGGGCGCCCGGCCGTCTTGCGGTTTTCCATCGGCCAGCTTGCCGCCGATACCGATGACGAACACGGCGCCGTGTTCCTTGCATATTGCTTTTTCCCGCTCGGGTGGGGATAAATCCGGGTACCGCTCGAGGAGCTCCTCACTGTGGATGAATGTGATCTCTTCTGGAAGGATGGGATCAATAGCTCCGTACTCTTGGCAAATGTACTGCTCCGCTCGTACAATCACCCCGTAGATCCGGCGGACGATCTGCTTGAGAAACGACAAATTCCGTTCTTCCGCCGACATGACCCGCTCCCAGTCCCACTGGTCAACGTAGAGTGAGTGTGTGTTGTCTAACTTTTCGTCAGCTCGGATGGCGTTCATGTCGGTGTACAGACCCTGCCCCTGGCCGAATCCGTAATCGGCCAGCATCATCCGCTTCCACTTGGCCAGACTATGGACAATCTCGGCCTCCAGATCGCCCATAGCGCCGATCTTGAAGCGCACCGGCCGCTCCACACCGTTCAGATCGTCATTGATGCCTGTGCCCGACTTGACGAAAATCGGCGCAGTGACGCGTATAAGATTCAGCTCAACGCCCAGATTGGTCTGGAAAAATTCCTTGATCAAGCGGATTGCTTTCTCCGTCTCTTTGAGATTCAAGAGGGGTTTGTACTGCTTCGGAAGAATGAGATCTGTCGTCACGATGGTTCTCCATGTCTGTACTTGGTTGAAAAAATTTGCTTTCCCCCTCGTCCTGGATTTCCGAATCCAGGGCGATCAGAGAATGAAGAAGGCGGGAATCAACTATCGAAAACCCACCTTGTTTTTATTTTCATCATTTTCAGAACATTCGACCGCAGGAATCACACCTCCATGATTTCTTCTTCTTTCGCTTTGATCAGCTCATCGATTTTTTTGATGTATTCATCCGTCGCTTCCTGGACATCGATGCCGCCGTTGTATTCTTCATCCTCCGAGATTTGATGCTCCTTCTGCGCCTTCCTCAAATGATCGATGGCGTCTCTTCGAATATTCCGGACGGCAATTCTCCCCTCCTCGCCCAGCTGATGGACCAGACGGACGAGGTCTTTACGCCTTTCTTCCGTCAACGTGGGAATTGGCAGCCGGATAGTCTGGCCGTTGTTCGTGGGCGTGATGCCCAGGTCCGCTTTCATGATCGCTTTTTCAATCTCACCGATCATATTCCGGTCCCACGGCTGTATCGTAAGAAGCCTCGGTTCTGGAACGCCGAGATTCGCCACTTGCTTCAAGGGAACCGTGCTTCCATAGTAGTTCACGCGAACCGTATCCAGGAGTGTGATGTTCGCTCTGCCCGTACGTACCTTTCCCAGTTCATGCTGCGTACTGGATACGGTCTTCTCCATCCTGTCCTTGGAGTCTTGAAGAACTTTTTCAACCATTGCCCTCTCCTTGAACGATAGTCCCTATTCTTTCACCCAAGACGATCTTTTTCAAGTTCCCCTTCTGCAATAGCTTGAAAACGAAGATGGGAATGTTATTCTCACGGCAGAGTGTGACAGCCGTGGCGTCCATGACCTTGAGTTCTTTTTCGATGACCTCGGCATAGCTGATGGAATCGTACTTTACCGCACCTTCCTTCGTAAGCGGATCGGCGTCATAAACGCCATCGACCTTCGTCCCCTTGAGAATCGCATCGGCTTCGATCTCGATGGCTCGGAGCGCAGCGGCGGTGTCCGTCGTAAAATAAGGATTCCCCGTGCCAGCCGCAAAAATGACGATCCGCCCTTTGCTCAGATGTCCAAGAGCCCGTCGTCGGATGTACGGTTCGGCGATCGATTCCAAGCGTATGGCTGACATGACGTCCGTCGGAATGCCGTCCTTTTCCAAAAAATCCTGAAGAGCCAGTGAATTGATTACCGTAGCCAACATTCCCATATGATCCGCAGCCACACGATTCATACCTCGGGCGCTGGCCGAAAGCCCTCGAAAAATATTTCCTCCTCCGATGACAATGCCGATCTGAACGCCCAATGCCTGCACTTCCCGTATTTCACCGGCGATCTTGCTTACGACGTTTGGATCGATCTCCAAACGGCGGCTCGATCGAAGCGCTTCTCCGCTCAGCTTCAAAAGAATGCGCTTGTAGACCGGTACTCCTATCCTGACCTTATCTGCGGCGGATTCCCCGGCAACCGGTGCGTTCAAATCTCTTCCCCCAATTGGAATCGGACAAAGCGCCTAACGGACATGTTCTCCCCTAATTTTCCAGAGACTTCCAATATATATTCCTTCACTGTCTTGTTCGTGTCCTTAACAAAACTTTGCTCCGTCAAAACGGTTTCCTGATAATATTTCTCCAATTTACCCTGCACGATTTTCTCGACGACATTCTCGGGTTTTTTCCCATCCTGCGCTTGCGTGCGGTAAATCTCCAGCTCCTTCTCGACAATGTCTTTTGGGATATCTTCCCGTCGAACTGCAACGGGATTCGTCGCCGCAACCTGCATGGCGAGATCCTTCGCCAGCGTCTGGAAATCATCCGTTTTGGCCACGAAATCCGTCTCGCAATTGATTTCCACCAAAACACCGATACGATTCCCGGGATGGACGTAGGCCATCACAACGCCCTCCTTGATCTCTCTCCCTTCCCTCTTCTTGGCCGAAGCCATGCCCTTCTTCCTCAGATAGTCGACCGCTTTATCGACATCGCCTTTTGTTTCCACAAGGGCGGCCTTGCAATCCATCATGCCAGCTCCGGTCAGATCCCGCAGCTTTTTCACTTCAGCGGCAGATACAGTCATAAACGATTCCTCATCCTTCCTCTTCATCTATAGGTTCGGTAGATTCGATCTCCACTTCTTGCTCAACCGGCTCATCCGGAATCATCTCGCTCTTCTGACTCCCTTCTACGATCGCCTCAGAGATCGTGTGAACGATGAGACTGATGGACTTGAACGCATCGTCATTCGCAGGAATCGGATAGTCGATCGGATCCGGGTCGCAATTCGTATCCACGATTCCGAATACGGGTATGTTTAATTTGTTCGCTTCCGCAACAGCGATGGCCTCTTTCTTCGTATCGACGACAAACACGCCTCCGGGAAGCCGGTTCATATCCTTAATTCCCCCAAGGCTCTTTTCTAATTTTTCCTTCTTCCTCTCGACCTGAAGAATCTCCTTTTTCGTGATATTGTCGTACGTGCCGTCCACGGCCATCTTTTCAAGATTCCTCAGATGCTTGATACTCTTTTTAATCGTGCTGAAATTCGTCAGCATTCCTCCCAGCCATCTTTCGTTCACATAGGGCATGCCGCAGCGCTCCGCCTCGATTCGAATGATGTCCTTCGCCTGCTTTTTCGTTCCCACAAACAGTATCTTCTCGCCCCCCCCAACGATCTTCGAAGAGACCTCGCAGGCCTGGATGATATTGGCCAGCGTCTTGTTCAGATCAATGATGTAGATGCCGCTCCGCTCCATAAAAATGTTGGGCTTCATCTTCTGGTTCCAGAGCCGTGTCAGATGGCCGAAATGAGCCCCCGACATTAACAGTTGCTGCAGTGTGATTTCAGGCATAATTGTACTCCTTCCTTCGGGTTCATCCTCCATTCCCGTCAACTTCTCGAAAAAACCGAGAAACCATTTCGATTTCTCGGCACCCTTTCAAGAATCGGGGAATGTGTGTTTTATTAATCTTTATCTAAATAATTGACCACAGAGTACACAGAGATTACAAAGGTTTTGAACAATCATAACGAACTGTAGTTGATAGGAACATGTACATCTTTGTTCTCTCTGCGCTCTTTGCGGTTTCTTGCTTAACGTTTCGAGAATTGGAATCGTTTCCGCGCGCCTGGTTGTCCGTATTTTTTTCTTTCCTTCTCACGCGGATCTCGCGTCAGAAAACCGGCGTCCCGCAAGGATTTTCTCATTTCTTCATTCTCCTTCAGGAGCGCTCTCGAAATTCCCAGCACCATCGCGCCCGCCTGGCCCGTGAGTCCCCCGCCTCTCACAGTGGCTTTCACATCGTATCTGCCTTCGGTCTGAGTCACGACAAACGGCTGTCTGATGATCATCTCCAAGGTCGGTCTGCGAAAATACGACAACAGTTCCTTTCGATTCACTTCAAAACGCCCTGAACCGGGAGTCAACCAGACGCGGGCAACGGATTCTTTGCGTCTCCCAGTGGCGTAGATTTCAGATCCTTTCATATCCTCCTCAACGAACTTGGTAATTCTTCGGGTATCTGCGCTTCATGCGGATGTTCTGGGCCGGCGTAAACGCGCAGATTCTTCAACATCTTTCGGCCCAGCCGATTCTTCGGCAGCATACCCCGAACGGCATGCATTAACACCCTTTCAGGCTTTTCGTCGAGTAATTTCGATAGCGATCTCCGACGTAAACCCCCGGGATACCCGGTGTAGCGCGTGTACTGTTTCTGGGCCACTTTCCGTCCGGTTAATCGTACTCTTTCTGCGTTGACAACGATGACATGATCTCCCAAATCCAAATGCGGTGTGAATTCAGGTTTATGCTTGCCCCTCAGCAGAATGGCAATCTGACTCGCCAGACGGCCCAGTACCTGATTCTCAGCATCGATGAGATACCACTTTTTTTCAATCGCATCCAATTTTGGCACAACGGTTTTCACGAACGATCATTCCTCCATTTACACAGCCGTAAAAGATAATAAATCTGCAATTTATTGTCAAGGTCTTTATTCCGGCAGCTACCGATCTTTTTTCGATCTATTGACTTTGTTGATCTTTCTGGATAGATTCTATGGCGATTGGCCTTTGGCTCTCAGCTTCTTTATCAAATTTGTGAGCATACGACCGACACTGTTATATTGCCTCCGTAATTCTTCATACGTATCATCACTGATATAGGCCAAATCATGTACGAGTCGTAATTGATATAAAATTTCAGCGTTTGAACCTCTCGCAATGTTCACAAATTGCTTAAATTCAGCCGTACTTTCCTCATCCCTCCTTCTGCTAAATTCATCGGAATGGAATAGGCACTCCTCCTCATCTGTAAGACTAAGCTGAATTTCTCTTCTGCCGGAAAATGCTTTGTCATCTCGTAGATCTTCAGCACCAACTGATGTGATAACTGAAAAACCTCATACTTTTCAATATCACGGCTCATTTCTCAACCCATACATTGAATAACCATAAGCCAAACGCCATAAGCCAACAGCCATAGGCCATAAGCCCACCCTCAGGCATATCATTCGACTTATCACAACAAACATCCCTCATGGTTATTTCTTAATCCCCCTCCGACTCACAAAACCAACACTGCCCCCGATTCACAACTCCGAAACATCCTCCCTTCAAAGTCCAGCCGTCGAACGGCGTATTCAGCGATTTCGATTGAAAACGCGTTTTATCAACCTTCCATTTTCGGTTCATGTCGAGAATCGTGAGATTGGCCTCCGATCCCTCTGCAATCCGATTTTCAGGCAGATGTAAAATCCTTCGAGGCAGAACGGCCATTTTCTCGACAAGCTCCTGAATCGTCAGCACTTTCTTGTCCACGAAATGGGTCATCATCAGCCCCACCGCGGTCTCCAGTCCCACAATTCCGAAAGCCGCTGCATCGTACTCGGTATCCTTTTCCTCGATGGAATGGGGAGCATGGTCAGTGGCGATGGCATCAATCGTACCATCCTTCAAGCCGGCCAAGAGCGCTTTCCGATCTTCTTCCGTACGGAGCGGAGGCTTCATCTTTGTGTTCGTATCGAAACTTCGCACCGCCTCGTCCGTCAGGACAAGGTAGTGGGGGCATGTCTCCGCAGTCACGCGAACTCCCCTTCCCTTGGCCTCCCGAATCAATCGTATGCTTCCTTTTGTAGACACGTGTGCGATGTGCAGAAGGCCTCCGGTATATTCGGCCACCAAGAGATCCCGAGCCACACTCACTTCTTCGCTCATCGGAGAAATTCCCCGCAATCCAAGGCAAGTCGAAACGAATCCCTCGTTCATCACGCCGTCCTCGGAAAGACTCATCTCCTCACAATGGTCGATGACGGGGCGTCCGAACATATTTGCATATTCCAAAGCCCTCCTGAGGAAAGAAGCCTTCCTTACAGGATGACCGTCGTCCGAAAAACCGACAGCGCCCGCTTCGACGAGTTCTCCCATTTCCGTGAGCTCCACGCCGTTCTGTCCTTTCGTGATCGCAGCGATGGGATAAACATCCACCAAGAGCCCCTCCGACCTCTCCTTGATGAACTCTACGTGGCTTCGGCTGTCGATCACGGGATTCGTGTTGGGCATGCAGCACACAGCCGTGAACCCTCCCGCCATCGCGGCGTTGCACCCCGATGCGATCGTCTCTTCGTCCTCCCGACCCGGCTCTCTGAGATGAACGTGCATGTCGATCAATCCCGGAACAATGGTCATGCCTTCGCAATCCACGATCTTTCCATCGAAAGAGGCATCCTCGATTTTGCCCAATGTCCGAATCTTTCCGCCGACGATCATCAGATCCATTTTTTTGTCCAATCCCGAAGCGGGATCGATGATCCGCCCGCCGCGCAAGAGCACCCGGTCCGCCTTCTTTCGCACTATTTCGATCTTTCTATTCATTCTCCGCTCCTTCAAATTTACCCCGTCCTCCTGCCAGCAGATAAAGCACGGCCATCCGAACTGCGACGCCGTTCGTCACTTGGTCCAAAATCACCGAATAATCCCCGTCAGCAACATCGCTGTCGATCTCCACACCGCGATTCAGCGGTCCCGGATGCATGATCGTGATTTCTCTTCCGACACGATCCAGCCGTTCACGCGTAATCCCGAAAAGAGTTCTGTATTCCCGGAGAGAAGGGAACAGGCCGCCTTTCTGTCTTTCCAACTGGATGCGCAGGACATTCAGCACGTCCGCTTCGGAAAGCGCGTCTTCGATGCGCGGATACACAGTAATCCCCAGCTGCTCAATTTCCCTCGGAAGCAGCGTGGTCGGACCGCATACGCCCACATGCGCGCCCATCGTTTTCAAGCCGTGTATGTTCGACCGGGCGACCCGACTGTGTTCGATGTCCCCGACGATTACGACCCGAAGTCCGTCCAATTTACCCAGTCTTTCTCTCAGCGTCATCATATCCAAAAGTCCCTGCGTTGGATGTTCATGCGCACCGTCCCCGGCGTTGATGATGGCCGCATCCACGAATCGTGCCAGAAAATGGGGCGCTCCCGCTGCCGAGTGGCGCATGACGACAAAATCAATCCGCATCGCTTCGATATTCCGGATAGTATCCCTCAGAGTTTCCCCCTTCAGGACACTCGAAGAGGATGCAGAGAAATTAATCGAGTCCGCCGATAGTCGCTTCTCGGCCAGTTCAAACGAGAATCGCGTTCGAGTGGACGCCTCAAAAAACAGATTCACGACAGTCTTCCCTCGTAAAGTCGGAACCTTTGGGATGGGGCGCTCTAAAACATTTTTAAATGAAACAGCCGTGTCGAGAATGAGAGCGATTTCTTCACGCTTCACTCCCTCCAATCCTAATAAATGCTGACTCCTGAGCTGCATAGACGCTCCTTGAATGAGATTTAAGGTTCGATCAACAGGACTCTATCCTCGCCGTCTACTTCCTTCAACTTGACTTGAATCTGTTCACCCGCAGCCGTGGGCACATTCTTCCCCACGTAGTCCGCCTTGATCGGAAGCTCCCGATGCCCCCGATCCACGAGCACGGCCAGCTGGATTTTTGAAGGCCTTCCAAAATCGATGAGAGCGTCCAGTGCGGCTCGAATCGTCCGCCCCGTATAAAGCACATCATCGATGAGGATGACATTCTTATCCGTAATATCGAACGGGATATTCGTCTCCTGGACGACCGGACTTTCCCACCCCATCTGAAAATCGTCCCGGTAAAGCGTGATATCCAAAACGCCTAACGGGACATCCCCCCCCTCAATATCTTTGATGCTCTTGATCATTCTCCTGGCAAGCTGATCTCCCCGGTCCCGGATGCCTACGATCACCAAATTCTCCACGCCTCTGTTCTTCTCGCAAATCTCGTGCGTCAACCGCATTAGGGACCGGGTGATAGCTTGACCGTCCATCAGCTCTGCTTTGATTTTCATCCGACCATTCCTCATTCTATGGGCACAAAAAAACCTCCCCGCGAGTCCGCTCAGGAGGTGTTTATAAATGCATTCACGAGAGTCCCTTTCTGATCTCGCTGGATCGGTTTAAAGGGGAAATTTTGTTCCTGCTATTATAAAAAGATTTTTGCTCATTGTCAAGATATTTCTTTTTAAAAACGATTTTCCCTTGCATGTTCAGGACTTCATCAACGCCTACACTTCAAAAAATTCACGCACGATGCCTTGACATTCTCATTTTTATTCTTATCTTATTTTTGGGAGAAAAAATCATTATCCCGAATGGGTATCATGTCTCTTAAATGATATTTTTTTATCCGATTGTTCATATCTTTTTTATGGACTACTGTATCGTGAAGAAGTAGTCGCAATGAATTTTATATTTGACCCATCCGACTTACTATTGTATAACACTCTGGAGAATTGAGGATGTCACACACATTCATGAAAATGATAAATCGGCTGCCGGGAATGGCAAGACGACCCATTAGGAAAATGTGGTATGAATATCTGTCTCAAATGGACAAAGAGGCCAACATGCTTTTCATGAACTATGGATGGGCAAATCTGGATCATGAAAAAATGTTATCCCTGCATAAACACGATGAACCCCATCGCTATTGTATTCAACTTTACCATCATGTGGTCAGTGGCATCGACCTGAATGATCAGGATGTGATGGAAGTCGGATGCGGCCGAGGAGGAGGCGCATCATACATCATGCGTTATCTGAAACCGCGATCCTTGACAGGCGTGGACATTACATCCAACGCCATACGGTTTTGTGATCAGTATTACAGCCATACGGGACTTTCTTTCCTTCGCGGAAAGGCGGAAGCACTCCATTTTGATGATAACGCATTCGATGTCATCATCAATATAGAATCCTCTCACGTCTATGCATCCATGGAACAGTTCTTACAGGGCGTGCATCGAGTCCTTAAGCCCGATGGACATTTCCTTTTCGCAGATTTTCGACTCGAAGAGGAAATGCCCACCTTGAAGAAACAGCTGTCAAACAGCGGTCTGACTTTAATCAAAGAGGAAATAATAACTCCTTATATCGTTCGAGCGCTGGAATTGGATGATGAACGTAAAAAGCAACTCATCAAACAGCATGTGCCTAAGATACTCCGACGTTTCTTCAATGAATTTGCAGGAATGAAAGGGACACATTCAACCTATCATAGATTCAAGAATGGCGATATGGTATATTTTAATTATGCCTTCCGCAAATAATCCAATATTCCTTCATCCAATACTTCTCCATAAAATTGAAATGAACTACCCCGCCGCAAGGAGCGGGGAATTAAACCCTTGCCCGCCTCTGGCGGGATTAAAGATACCTCTCCAGCTCCCACGGAGTGACCTGCCTCAAGAACTCCTTCCACTCGTTTCTTTTCGCTTGGATGAAATGGTTCGCTAAATCGTTTCCGAGCGTCCCCCGTAAAACATCATCTTTCTCAAGCTCGTTCATGGCTTCTCCAATCGTGATGGGCAGAGTGGCAATCTCCATCTCCTTCAATTTTTCATCGCTGAATCCGTAGACGTTCTCTTCTACCGCTTTCGGTGGTTTAAGTTTATTCTCAATGCCGTCCAAACCGGCACTCAGCATACCGGCAAGGGCGAGATAGGGATTGCAGGATGGATCCGGACAGCGGAGTTCCAGCCGAGCACCCTCCTTAGCCTTTGTCTTCGTCACCATCGGAATCCGAAGGAGCGCAGACCGGTTGATGCGTCCCCAGCAGATGTACACGGGAGCTTCGTAACCCGGAACCAATCGTTTATAGGAATTCACTGTCGGAGCAACAAGAGAAATCAGGCTTTTGGCGTGCTTGATCTGGCCCGCCAGAAATTGATACGCCAACTCCGAAAGATTGTACGGATTTTTGTCATCGTAAAAAAGGTTGACTCCCTTTCCATCGCCCAGACTCTGATGGATATGCATGCCGCTTCCGTTGATCCCGAATACAGGCTTGGGCATAAAGGTGACTTTTAATCCTTTGGCCATCGCCTGGTTCCGGAGCACATGCTTAAAAGAGATAATTCCGTCCGCTATCTTGAGCGCCGTGTCGTATCGAAGATCGATTTCATGCTGACCGTGGCTTACTTCATGATGATACGTTTCGCAGTGAACACCAAAGCAATCCATACACCGCATCGCGTCCTGACACATTTCCACAGCACGACTCTGAACGCCGAGATCAAAATAACCCTTCCGGTCGTGAAGTGTAATTTGAGGGAGCTCATTCCTCTCCAATAAAAAAAACTCTATCTCCGGCCCCACAAAATAATGAAGTCCCATACGCTTCGCTTTTTCCAAAGTACGCTTCAGAACGCCTCTCGGATCTCCTTCGAAAGGTTTTTCATTCGGAAGGCAGACATCGCAGATAATCTGCGCGCATCGACCGTTCTCTTCATACCAGGGTAAAACAGCGAATGTTGAAATATCCGGTTTGAGCAGCATGTCCGATTCGAAGATTCGTGCAAATCCTTCAATGGAAGATCCATCGAACCAGATGCCGTGTTCCAATGCACTTTCCACAGTCGATGCAGGGATCGTAACCTTTTTCGCTTCGCCCGTAATATCCGTAAATAGGAGATAGATAAATTCGATTTTCTCTTCTTTGATCCTGGCTATCAGTTCGTGTTCCTTCGACATGTCGGTTTTCCTCCTATTCATTATCTGTTTTTGAACTCATATTCAATGATTGCATCTAACAGGACATGTCCAGTCTTATGCAAAAAAGAGGCCATAAAAGAAATAAAATGGAAGATCGTTTTCAAATTAATCTCTACGTAGTAATCCATGAAATAACAAGAACTAATCTATGTGAGTTCCACAAAAACGATTTGATGTCTTCTGATCAGATGCACAGCCAAAACATACATAATTGTAGGTGGCCAAGAAAATAAATACATTCTTGAAGGATATTGATTTTTTTAAACGATTTTCCCAAGAATGACCTCCATCTACAAATCGATATTGAGTACGATTTACGCTATGTAGAATGCTATAAAAATATCCAAAGGATTGTTCTAAAAAGAATCCGACGAACAACACGTTGTTTCATGAAAAACTATAATTGCATGCTCAACATGGGTGAGATTTCATTTGCATACAATCCTACAATTTTGTATTATATATCATCTATAATGACAAAATTGTTTTTCGTTTTTAATACACAATATCATTCTCCATATAGGAAAGGATTCATTAGATGAAAGGCGAATACGTTTCAAATTCTATAAAATCGAATTCCTCGGGTACCACCATCAAAAAACTCTCCATTCTCGTTAAAATCAACCAGGCAGTCAGCAGGAATCTGGACATTCAGGAATCGATGCGTGCTACCCTTCATATTCTTCAAAATTCATACAACATTAAATGGGGTGCCGTGTTTCTCACTTCTGAGGACGGGAACACACTCACCCTCATCGCATCCATCGGATACCGATCCAACTTGAAAAAAAATGAATACCGAACAGGAGAGGAGTTGCCCGGTCGAATCGCAGAATCGGGAAAACCCGTCGTCATTCCTCAGGTCAGCAAGGAACCTCAACTCATCGATGAAATGAATTCTTGGATGACAAAAAAGAACCGCGAACAAACCTTCATCGGCGTCCCCATTACGCTCGACTATAAAACACTCGGCGTCCTCGTCGTCAACCTCTCTTACAATGCAAAACGGGATTACGACAGTACGCTTAAATTTTTACAATTGGTCGCTTCCGCATTGCTCCAGCCCATCCGAGTACGGAACGTTATCGCCGTCGAAAGGCAGAAACTCATCGATGAAAATGTCATGCTTAAGCAAAAACTCCAAGAAGAATACAGCTTTCACAATATCATTGGCAACAGCCACCAAATGCGTGACGTGTACGAGCAGGTCGCGCAAGTCGCTCGAACGAACACGACAGTACTGCTGCGGGGAGAATCGGGAACCGGAAAAGAGCTCATCGCCGAAGCCATCCATTACAACTCGCTCCGGAACAACAAGCCATTCATCCGTGTCAACTGTGCTGCCGTCCCCGAAAATCTCATCGAATCGGAATTTTTCGGATACGAAAAAGGCGCGTTCACTGGCGCTATGACGAGAAAAAAGGGACGTTTTGAGCTGGCGGACGGCGGGACGATCTTCTTGGACGAGGTCGGTGAGCTCAGCCCGTCCACACAAGTCAAACTCCTCAGGGTGCTCCAGGATCAGACTTTCGAAAGGGTCGGCGGGACGGAAACAATCAAAATCGATGAACGCGTCATTGCAGCGACCAACGCCAACCTCGAAGAACTCATGGCTCGGGGAAAATTTAGAGAAGATCTGTACTATCGTTTAAACGTCTTCTCCATCATCCTTCCGCCCCTTCGCGACCGGAAAACCGACATCTTACTTTTGGCCGATCATTTCATGCTGAAGTATGGACGTCAGCACAGCAAAGCCATCAAGCGCATCTCCACTCCGGCCATCGACATGTTTATGCGCTACCATTGGCCTGGCAATGTCCGCGAGCTGGAAAACTGTATAGAGCGTGCGGTTCTCGTGTGCGAAGACCAGGTCATCCACAGCTACCACCTGCCTCCGACACTCCAGACAGCCGAGAGCAGCAATACCGTGCCCCGTCTGTCGCTCAATGAAGCGATGGCCTCGTACGAAAAAGAATTAATCCAGGATGCGTTAAAAACGACGCGAGGAAATTGTGCTCGAGCAGCTCGGCTGCTCGACGCGACCGAAAGAATCATCGGGTATAAAATAAAAAAATACGGAATCGATGTGTTCCGATTCCGAACTTGAAAGTCATCCTAATAAAAGGAGTCCACCTCAGAGGTGAACTCCTTTTTATCATTCATTATCATTCACATCTACCAATTACTCTTCGGCCGCCGCTTCCCGAACCGAGCAGAACACGGCGCGTTCTTTGTCACGTGCTGTTTCAAGAGGTCGCACCAGATCGCAGCAAACGTCCGGCAGCTTCTCGATCCATCCACGTCATCCTCCTTCGGAAAAGAGGCATACTCGCAATGCAGATCACAAAACAGGATGTTCGATGAAGTGACGCCCGCGTTCTCCGCAATATCGGTCATTGCTCACTTCCTTCTCATCAGATAGAGTGGAGTCCACCTTTGAGGTGGACTCCACTTTAAAACATTATAGAATATAACCGAAGAGTCGAAGCCCATATTCACTCCATCATAGCTTGGCTACAGCCTGCCAGTGTCCGTGGATATTG